>JBEATG010000270.1:0-3376 GCA_041162035.1 Bacteroidota bacterium | reverse complement strand
TTTTAATACAACACGCTTTATGGTCAGTGGAAACCTATGGTATTGATGCTTGGCGTATTGATACTTATATATACAATGATATGCCATTTATGAATCGTTGTAATCAAGCTTTATTAACCGAGTATCCAAAACTTATTTCTTTTGGAGAGTGTTGGGTACATGGGGTAGCCAATCAGGCATACTTCACAGAAAACAATATGAATATTTCATTTAAAAGTAATTTGCAGGGGGTCGCTGATTTTCAAACTTTATTTTATGGCATTCAGCCTGCCTTGAATGAAAAATTCGGTTGGACAGATGGTGTAAATAAATTGTACAATACATTAAGTCAAGATTTTTTATACAAAGATCCTACAAGGAATGTGATCTTTTTGGACAATCATGATATGACCCGTGCATACTCTGGCTTTGGGGAAAGTATTCCAAAACTTAAAATGGCAATGGCTTGGTTAATGACCTGCCGTGGCATACCACAGATGTATTATGGTACGGAAGTTTTAATGAAAGGCATATCAAATCCAGATGGTTGGGTGCGATTGGATTTGCCTGGTGGGTGGCAAGGGGATGCTAAAAGTGCATTCACGGAGCAAGGATTAACGAGTGATGAAAAAGACATGTTACATTATACACAGTTATTAGGAAAGTATCGACAGTCCTCTTCAGCCATTACAAAAGGGAAGTTGATGCAATATTTGCCAAATGATGGATTATATGTTTACTTTAGGTATTCAAATGATCAAACTGTTATGTGTGTAATGAATACGTCTGCAGAAAATAAAGAAGTGAATTTTTCAAATTTTTCGGAAAGGACTGCGGGATATAAAGGAGGCAAGGACATTATTGGTGGGTCGAATGTAAATAGCCAATTTAATGTGCCTGCACAAACATTCAAGTTGATTGAATTAACCAAATAAGCATGTCTAAATACGAAGACGTACATTTTGTAGATACCAAACAGCCCGTTTGGAATTATTCCCTTTTTTCAGAAGCGGATATACAAAATTTTCAAAATGGCACGCATTATTCTTTGTATGAATTTTTTGGAAATAAGCAAATTGAAGTAGGCAACACCAAAGGAACTTATTTTAGTGTATGGGCACCCAACGCAACTGCGGTTTTTGTGGTAGGTAATTTTAATGATTGGAATAATCAAGCACATCCATTAAAAGTTAGATTAGATCAATCTGGTATTTGGGAAGGATTTATACCCAATATTCTACAAGGTGAGGTATATAAATATCATATACACGGGGTGAATGATGTAAGATTGGATAAGGCGGATCCATTTGCGCACTATGCGGAATTAAGGCCATTAACGGCTTCCATTACTTGGCAAACAAAATATGATTGGAAGGATGCGGCATGGATGGAAAAGCGCAAAGTGGTCAATCAAATTAATCAGCCATATTCCGTTTATGAAGTTCATTTGGCGAGTTGGATGCGCCCCAATAAAAATGATGAACAATCCTTCAATTCCTATCACCAATTAATTTCATTATTGGTTCCATATGTCAAAGAAATGGGATTTACACATGTGGAATTTATGCCTGTGATGGAGCATCCCTTTGATGGTAGTTGGGGATATCAGGGCACTGGATTTTTTGCACCTACTTCCCGTTTTGGAAATCCACAACAATTTGCTGCATTAGTAGAAGCCTTCCATGCAGAAAATATTGGGGTTATTTTAGATTGGGTGCCGTCTCATTTTCCCTATGATGCACATGGCTTGTATATGTTTGATGGAGCGAATACCTATGAATATGCAGATATGCGAAAAGGATTTCATCCAGATTGGAATTCATATATTTTTAATTACAAAAGAGGGGAAGTAAAATCATTTTTAATAAGTAGTGCGCGATTTTGGTGTGATCAATTTCACATTGATGGACTGAGGGTTGATGCAGTAAGCTCCATGTTGCGATTGGATTATAGTAGGGAAGAAGGAGCTTGGGATCCCAATGAGTTTGGCGGTAATGGGAATATAGAAGCCATCGCATTCATCAAGGATTTAAATGAAACCCTGTATCGTGATTTTCCAGCTATTCAAAACATTGCAGAAGAAGCTTCGGATTGGCCTGGAATATGTAAGCCTACCTTTATGGGTGGATTGGGTTTTGGAATGAAATGGATGATGGGATGGATGCATGATACTTTGGATTATTTTAAATTAGATCCTATTATGCGTTCTGGTGCTCAGGATAAATTTTCATTTTCCATGATGTATTATTATGACGAACATTTTATGTTGCCATTGAGTCATGATGAAGTGGTGCATGGGAAAAGCCCCATGATTTTTAAAATGCCAGGAGATGAATGGCAAAAGTTTGCAAATTTAAGATTGCTCTATGCCTATATGTTTTTGCATCCAGGTGCAAAATTATTATTCATGGGTAATGAATTTGCAGCTACTAGTGAATGGAATTTTACGACTGAGTTGCAGTGGGAGTTATTGCAATTTCCATCACACCAAGGCATGAAAAATTGTGTGCAACAATTAAATCATTTGTATAAAAGTCATCCTGCTTTGTATGAGTTGCAATTTGATCCTGCTGGTTTTGAGTGGGTAGAAACCAATAAGCGTTCAGAAGGGGTATTGGCATTTATGCGAAAAGGGAATGAAGCCTCCGAATCGGTTTTGGTGGTTTTAAACATGACACCAGTTTCTAGAAATGATTTTCCAATTCATGTTCCTGGAAAAAAAGTTTGGCGTCAAATATTTAACAGTGATGCAACGGAATTCTGGGGCGTCGGCGATTTGTCAAACGATACGATTACCCCAAAAACAAATCCTGAAAACGAACAATGGGGTATTCTTACGCTACAATTACCTGCATTAGCTGCAATCGTTTTAAAATAATTGCTTTTATAATGGTATTGATTTCAATACATTATCAGGTATAAGCACATATTTCATTGAGTTTTCCACAAAAATTTGTTTTATGACAAAGTTCATAATTAGGTAACATTAACCTGTGACCTTTGTATTATTAATCCAACTCGATAAAAACATTACCTTATGAAATCAAACAACAAAGCAATGTTATATGAAGCCGTTTCGGAATTCATACAATTGCACGCCTTTGATCATTTGTTAGACAATGAATTAGCGCAGTTAAAATCCTTAATTAATCAATGGTCGCAAGCTATTGATATTAATGAAATGAAAGAGCTTACCGAAAAACTGGTTCCTTTTTTAAGTAAAGCAAACTTTTTTGTAGAATCAATTTCGCCTGCAGCTATCCAATTATGGTTTTATGCATTGTCCTACAATGAAATTCCTATTGGAAATATGATGCAAGGTTTTAGTAATTCAAATGAATTAGCATAAAAACTATTTTATTGAATTAGTATAAAAGGGCGGTGTCATCCTAATTAA
>JBEATG010000233.1:0-5388 GCA_041162035.1 Bacteroidota bacterium | reverse complement strand
GTTAATAATATATTCCATTCCAACAGTGTCTTTTGAAGATAGCTTCACCACCGCTGTGTGTCCTGCGATAAGGGTGCTCAATAAATCATGGAATCCAACAAAGGGGATATTCCCCGCCATCACAATGCCCACTTTTTTATGGGTCATTTTATCTGCTATCTGCGGATAAGTGGCGGTCCATTCCATTAAGGCTTCCTTGGTTAAAAATTGGTGGGCAATTTGACTAATGGCCTTTTCAATAAAGTCAGGCAAAAACCAGGAATTTTGATTGTAGGCAGTCGCTTTCGCTTGGATTAATCCAATGTTATCTTTGTCAATTAATCTGTCTTTTAGTAAAAAAAAACTATTTAATCTTGTTTGTAAATTCATGCTTGTACTGTATCTTTATGCCAACAAAAGTACATCACTAATTTTTAAAAAAATTTTATGGCAATCAAAATAACCGACGAATGTATCAACTGTGGCGCTTGTGAACCAGAATGTCCAAATAATGCAATTTATGAGGGTGGCGTTGAGTGGGCAATGGCAGATGGAACTACAGTAAAAGGTGCTTTCAGTTTAATGGATGGAACTTCAGTGGATGCAGGACAGCGTATTGCGCCAATTGCGGCTGATACCTATTATATCACTGCTAATAAGTGTACAGAGTGTCAAGGTTTTCATGAAGAACCACAATGTGCTTCAGTTTGTCCAGTTGATTGTTGCGTACATGATGACCAATACAACGAAACAGTGGAAGAGTTGTTAGCGAAGAAAGATTTATTACACGCTTAATAAGTTACTATATTTTAAAAAGGGGATTAATTTCCCCTTTTTTTATGTCTTGTATTTTGTATGTTTGATGTAGCAATCAATATGAATAAGTGATTTAAATAAGGCAAATGAAAAAAAAGGTAGCATTGGTGACTGGTGGCTTAAGTTCGGAAGCACAAATAAGCTATAAAAGTGCTAAAAATGTATTTACTGCATTGGATAAAAATGTGTACGATGTTTTTATGATTGATATACATCCAACCGGTTGGTGGTATGAGAATGAACAAGGAGAGGAAGTTGCAGTGGATAAGGCTGATTTTAGTATTGTAGAAAATGGACAAAAAATAAATTTCGATGTTGCATTAATGTGTATTCATGGTACACCAGGAGAGGATGGAAAAATGCAAGGGTATTTTGATTTAATCGGCTTACCTTATACTAGTTGTGACACTTCAACGAGTGCCTTGACTTTTAATAAAAGATTTACAGTTGCAGTTGCGGGATTCGGGGGAGTTGGTGTTGCAAAATCATTACATTTATTTATTGAATCTCCTTTAACAGAAGCAGAAATTTTAGCTAATTTAAGTTTACCTGTATTTGTAAAACCAAATAATGGGGGAAGTAGCTTGGGTATTAGTAAAGTAAACACCCAGGAGGAATTAGCACCTGCATTACAAAAAGCTTTCAAGGAAGATACGCAAGTATTAGTGGAGGAATTTATTAGTGGTCGCGAGTTTACCATTGGGGTTTTTAAATCTAAAGGAATAACAACGGTATTGCCGATTACAGAAATAATTACAGAAAATGAATTTTTTGATTTTGAAGCAAAATACCAAGGAAAAAGTAAAGAAGTAACACCTGCTCAAATAACGGATACCATGCAAGTGGAATTAACGGCTGCTGCAAAAAAGGCCTATGCAATTTTAAATTGTAGGGGCGTAGTTCGAATAGACTTTATTTATAATGAAGCCCAACAAAAGCCATATATGTTGGAAGTGAATACGGTGCCAGGTCAAAGTGATGCAAGTGTGATTCCACAACAAGTGCGTGCATTGGGATGGTCCTTGACCGATTTTTATGGATCAATAATAGAGGATACTTTATCAAAATAATATTTTAAAATTACCAACTTGGAAGCAATCGATAAATTATTAAAAAAACCGCTTTGGGTGAATATCTTAACAGGTATCGGGGCGTTTATTGTATTGCTAATATTATTTTTCTTTTCCTTAGGTTGGATCACAGGCAATGGGAAAACGGAAAAAGTACCTAGTGTGGTTGGATTAGATGTGGCTGCGGCGCAAAAAAATTTAACAGCATTAGGATTTGATGTTGTTTTGCAAGATTCCATATATGTAGACACACTTGCACGAAATGCGGTATTAAGACAAACTCCAGCGGCGGATGAAATTGTAAAAAAAGGACGTGCTGTATATTTAACAATCAATAGAATTGTTGCACCATTAATTGATATGCCCAACTTAGTCGGCTTTTCATTAAAGAGTGCGCAGACTTATTTAAAAGTATTGGGATTGCGATTGGGCGGAATAAGTGTGGTAGCAGATCGAAATAAAAACGTCATCATTGATCAAATGGTGGATGGGAAACCTATTTCGCCGGGGTCAAAAGTAGCATCAGGTACATTAATACATTTTTTAGTAGGGGATGGCGGATCAACAATTGGATTTGAGGTTCCTGATTTGTTAGGACTTACCGTAGATATGGCAAGAGCTAAAATTGCATCCATGGGATTACAGTTGGGTAATATTAGTTCTGTTACATCTATAACAGATACAGCAAATGCATTTGTAATTCAACAAAATCCCAATCCTTATTCAGCACAACTGGACTCATTAGGGATGCCTATAAAAAATGTTACTTTCCAAGGAGGTGCGATAGATGTAGTTATTGATAAATTAGCACCAGTGATTAAAAGAGATTCGATTAATTAAGGCAATAAAATTAATAAAGCAATTTAAAATATAGAAATTATGAAAACAATTACCATTGAGGAGGTTAAAGCCAAATTAGATGCAGGTGAAAAAATTAATTTATTAGATGTGCGTGAACCACATGAGCACGCAGCTTTTAATATAGGAGGTCAGTTATTACCATTAGGTTTAGTGCAATCCTTGCAATTAGATGAAATAGAGCATCTAAAAGAGGAAGTAGTCTATGTTTATTGCCGTAGTGGTAATCGCAGTGGGCAAGCTTGTATGATGCTTGAGCCTTATGGTTTTAAAAATGTATATAATGTAGTAGGTGGTATGCTTGCTTGGCAAGAAATGTATCCTTCTTAAGATTTATTTAATATCGATAAGTAAACTTAACCAATAATTTCGTCCAGCCATTGGGAAATAATTGTTAGAGGTGGTTGTTGCACCACTATAGATATAACTATAAGTATATCCATTGGGCTCATACTTCACATCTAAAATATTATTGACAAAAAATTGAATTTTCATTTTCCATTTAGTTTTGTCAATTATTTGCCAATGTGCATTTATATCATTCAGAAAATAATCGTCAAGTGCTTTGCTATTGTTTTGTGTGTTATCTAAATACTGCTTAGAAACATATTTGGTTGTCCAAATAAAAGCGAAACGTTCATTTGGCCTCCATTGAAAAGTTCGATTGGTTATGAGCGATGGGGAAAGCGCAATATTTGTATTATTATGTTCAATGCTAATTTGTCCACCGTTGTCATAATCGTCAATGTATTCTGTAAAACTTTTTATTTTATTTTGACTTAATGTGACACTGTAGGAGGTGGAATATTTTTTACTTAAACTATATTGTGCCTGTAATTCAATTCCTGCTCTATAACTACTGGGTACATTTGTTCTTGTGTATGCGCCTACATCATTTATTTTACCGGTTAACACGAGTTGGTCCTTATAATGCATGTAATACATATTGGCATTGAGAAGAAATTTTGACTTTTTAAGTTCAAGTCCTGTTTCCCAATCAATTAATTTTTCGCTTTTGGGCTGTTGTATTTTATTTGCTTCAAAATCCTCTCTATTCGGTTCTTTATTTGCAAATGCGATACTAGTAAAATAAGTCAAGCTTTTATTGCGAACACGAAACCCCATTTTTGGGTTAAAAAATGCAAATTTTCTGTCAATAAATAAAAGAGGATTGTCTTTAAATCCGTTCATTTTGTGTTGTACGTTTCTCAATTGTAAATCAATAAAACTAGTCATATTCTTCAGCCAATATCGCTCCCATTTAATATAAGTGTTGATCTCGGATTTTTTTGCATCCACATCGTAATATTTAAAATTTGCGGGTGCTAAGTTTTGTGTGAGATAAGGGAGTGTCCCAAAATGAAGTCCATCATAAACCGTCCAGCTACCACCGGCAGTAAACTCATTAACACTATCTTTATAAGAAATGGCAGCAATCTGACCATAAAATTGATTGTCAAGCCATCTTCTTCTAACAATATCAGTAGGCACCCAAATTTTACCATTTGTTTCAATATTATAATCTGCTAAATCAACGTCAGATTTATATTCTTCATAATATCCTTTGCCTAATGTTGTAAATAATGCGGTGTTCCATTGAAGTTTTTTATTAATTTCTTTATTGTAAAACACTTGATAATGGGTTTGCTTATAATTATCAACTTGGTCCTCATAGGGGTTGTCCAATTTTTCTGTTCCAGCTGGATTGTAGGTGCGATTTGTTGATAATAATTCTTCAGGAACTCCATACCATGCTTGATATGTTTTTTCTTTACCAGAAAATATATTAAATCGAAGCGATGATTTTTCTCCCCAATAAGTAGTACTAACAAAATAGGATTTTAAATCACTACTAGCTCTGTCAATATATCCATCGCTTACAATTTTACTTAATCTTGCATCTAGGGTCCAATGGTTATTTAGTAAACCCGTTCCAAATAGTAATGTATTTTTTAATGTATTAAAGGAGCCTCCGCTATTTTGAAAAGAAATATAGTTGTCGGGGTTATATTCATTTGTTGATAAGTTAACCGTGCCGCCAAAAGCGCCAGCGCCATTGCTTGATGTACCAACACCTCTTTGTATTTGAATGCTATTGACACTTGAACTAAAGTCGGGTAAGTTTACAAAAAATGTCCCCATACTCTCTGGGTCATTATAGGGGATACCATTTAAAGTAAAATTAATTCTTGTCGCATCTGTTCCTCTAATTCTAATACCAGTATAACCAACCCCATTACCGGCATCTGCATGTACTACCACCGATGGTGTGTTTTGCAATATAAATGGTAAATCCTGTCCCGTATTTAACAAGGCAATCTGATTTTTTGATATATTACTTTTTGCAAATGGACCTTGTTCGTTTGCTCTAATTGATTTTACTTCGAGCGGAGGCAGGTTTCGTATACTATCCGTATACTTTTTTAAGCTATCCGATATGGACAGTTTTTGCAATACTTGCTTTGGCTGCTGCGCCATTAGTGTGGCTAGCATAAAAAATGACACAATTGTTCCCAGTAACTTAGTCATGACTAAAGTTTAATTTTTTACAAAATTGATAATGGGAACAGGAATAATAGCTATGAGAAGTGCGCGTGTTGCGTTGACCTTCCCTTCGCAGGCATTACCCTGTTCAGGTTCAACGGGTTTTTTCTCAGCTTTTTAC
>JBEATG010000108.1:0-5982 GCA_041162035.1 Bacteroidota bacterium | reverse complement strand
GTGAAGAATATTTTAAATGAGTATTTCATTGATTTAAAACTTTATTAGTTTAATTTGAATGGATTTAGGTCCATCAATTCTACCATATTATTCTTTAAGTTGAATACTTCCATCTTTTTACTTTGTAAGACACAATTTAAACATATAATTCCTCCTTTAGAAATTTATTAAGTAATAATAATGGGGGAGGTATTTCAATTGATTTACCCTCATTTTGGTGGAAAAATTGGTGGAAAATCAACAATTTTAGGGGTATAAAAAAAATAACCCATTGAAAATCAATGAGTTATTTTAAATTTTGGTTGCCTGACCTGGATTCGAACCAAGACAAACTGCACCAAAAACAGTTGTGCTACCGTTACACCATCAGGCAATCCTATTCCATTCGTAGAATGGAGTGCAAAAATAGGGGTCGGCGTAAAATTTTCCAAATATTTATGTGTTTTAGTCCCATTATTATCAATTTGAGTTAACTTAACTAGCTAAATCCATTTTCAATATAAAAATTTTAAGTTATGGGATACAAATTACTACTCTTGACTGCCTTTATTGCCTGTTTATTTTTGCTTTCATTTAGGACGGATAAAAAGAAAAGAATTGTGTTTTTCGGGGATTCTATCACACAAGCGGCAGTTAAAAAAGGGGGCTTTATTGATTTAATGCAAACTATGCTTCAACAAAAAGGCATGGATCAAAATTATGAATTGATTGGCGCCGGCATTGGCGGTAATAAAATTTATGACTTGTATTTACGTATCGAAAATGATGTTTTAGCTAAAAAACCAGATCTGGTATTTGTATATATTGGTGTAAATGATGTTTGGCATAAAGCCAGTTCTGGCACAGGAACCGATTTTGATAAGTTTGGAAAATTTTATGATGCTGTGATAAAAAAGATCCAAAATCAGGGCGCTAAAGTTATTTTAGTAACACCAGCAGCGATTGGAGAGAAGCATGATTATAGTAATACGCAGGATGGCGACTTAAATTCATATAGTAACTGGATTCGTCAATATGCTGCAACCAACACTATTGCTTTAGTTGATTTGAGAAAAATATTTCATGATTATAGCTTAGCGAACAATCCTAATAATTTAGCAAAAGGTATTTTAACTACAGATGGGGTGCACCTGAATGAAAAAGGGGATGCCTTGGTAGCGGAAGAATTATGGAAAGCGGTTCAACAAACTAATTAAATTTTCCTGTAGCATTTGTTTGATTTAATGTAGCAGGTGTATTTGGGTAATCTTATTAAACAAAGGGTCCCTCCGAGCAAT
Source organism: Bacteroidota bacterium (assembly GCA_041162035.1). GTDB lineage: Bacteria > Bacteroidota > Bacteroidia > Chitinophagales > Chitinophagaceae > Sediminibacterium. The sequence goes on along the minus strand of JBEATG010000108.1, from coordinate 4,705 downwards.
CGGAGGGACCCTTTGTTTAGGTGCAAACTATTTTGAAATACTTTATTAAGACGCTTTTATAAAGTAGTAATTCTTTTTACCTTTTTGTATAAGTATATATTTCCCTTGTAATAAATGGGTGGTGTTGACCACAGTAAAATCGGCACTTATTTTTTCCTTATTAATACTCAAACCTCCTGCCTGCCACATTTTGCGGGCTTCCCCTTTGCTTGGGAATATTTGGGTATCTGCTAATAAGCTCACAAAATCGTATCCTTCTGAAAGTTGCGCGAGTGTGATGTTTGCTGTTGGAACACCTTCCATAACTTGTAATAATTGCGACTCATTTAAGGATTGTAAAACCTCGGTGGTTGCGTTGCCAAATAATATTTCAGTGGCACGAATAGCAAAAGCCAAATCATCTGCGCTGTGCACAAGGGTGGTTAACTCAGCTGCTAATCTTTTTTGTAAAATTCTTAATTGCGGTGCTTGCTCGTGTTCAGTTAATAATTGATCAATGGTTTCCATAGGAAGTAAAGTAAAAATCTTGATCCACTTTTTTGCATCTTCATCACTTGCGTTTAACCAAAATTGATAAAATTGGTAAGGGGAAGTTTTAGTGGCATCTAACCATACATTTCCTTTTTCTGTTTTACCAAACTTTCCACCATCTGCTTTTGTAATTAAAGGGCAGGTAAATGCAAAAGCTTCTCCACCCATTTTGCGACGAATAATTTCAGTACCTGTCGTAATATTACCCCATTGGTCACTGCCGCCCATTTGCACTTTACAATTTTTATTTTTATACAACCAATAAAAATCATAGCCCTGTACTAATTGATAAGTAAATTCAGTAAAGCTCATACCGGTATCACCTTCAATTCTTTTTTTAACACTGTCCTTCGCCATCATGTAGTTCACGGTGATATGCTTTCCTACTTCTCTTATGAAATCTAAAAAACTAAAATCCTTAAACCAATCATAGTTGTTCACCATTTCAGCAGCATTTGGCATGCTTGGATCAAAGTTTAAAAAATGCGTAAGCTGTTTTTTTACACCCGCTAAATTAAATTGTAAAGTTTCCTCACTCAATAAATTTCTTTCTTCACTTTTGCCACTTGGGTCGCCCACCATACCCGTCGCACCACCAACTAATGCGTAAGGTTTGTGACCTGCTCTTTGTAAATGCATTAATAATAAGATGGGTACCAAACTACCTATATGCAAGCTGTCTGAAGTTGGGTCAAAGCCAATATACCCTGAAACAGTTTCCTTTTGGAAAAGTTCCTCAGTTCCTGGCATAATATCTTGAATCATTCCTCTCCAACGTAATTCTTGTATTAAGGTCATAGTTTATACTTTAGGCAAAAATAACTACTAAAAAGCAATATTTTTGCATCATGAACCGAACAACACGCACAATCGGGGAAGGAACCCGAATTTTACACTTTTTATTGGAGACCATTTTCATCACCATTTTAACTTATATCGTGTATAGCTGGTATAATTTTCAAGTGATTTATTGGAACTATACACCAGTGCGATTTGGTTATTTCTTTTTTGGGGTCACATGGGCCTACACTTTTTTATTCGAATGGATTTTTTTACAAACCCCAGCCAAAATGATGACGGGAACCAAGGTAATTTCCACGAATGGCAAACGTCCTAATATTGGGCAGTTTTTTATAAGAGCCTCGGTGCGAACCACTATTATTTCCATGTTTGGTTTAGCATGGAATGACCAACCCTTGCATGATACTTTTTCAAAAACGATACTAGTAAGAAAGTCAAAATAAATTCATTCCTTAATTCGCAACTTTAATGTAGTGTGTGAAATGTACATTTGTAAAATTTTTTAAATGGCTAAAATTGGAATAAATATTGCTACTGGTAGCTTACAACAATCCGAGATTATTGTGGGGATTGATTTAGGCACGACCAATAGTTTGGTGGCCATTATACATCCCGATACAAAATTACCCACTGCATTAAAGGAATTTGATGGCAGTAGTATTGTGCCAAGTGTAGTGCATTTTGATGCATTTGGAAATGTAGAAGTAGGTGAAAATGCAAAACCTTTTTTAGAATCCGATCCTCAAAATACCATCTTTAGTGCGAAGCGTTTAATGGGAAAAAGTCATCATGATATTCGGGAGCACCAGGATTTTTTTGCGTATAAAATTATAGATGATAATAGAGATAGTTTGGTTAAAGTGCAAGTGGGAAATACTTTTTATTCACCCATTGATTTGTCTTCTTATATTTTAGCGGAATTAAAAAAACGCGCCGAACATATTTTAAAAACACCGGTAACGAAAGCAGTTATTACGGTGCCTGCTTACTTTAATGATACACAACGTCAAGCGACACGCGATGCAGGAAAACTAGCAGGGCTGGATGTTTTGCGTATCATCAATGAGCCTACTGCTGCTAGCTTAGCGTATGGTTTGGGTTTGGATCCAACGGAAGAAAAAACAATTGCGGTATATGATTTAGGCGGCGGCACATTTGATATTTCCATTTTGAAAATTTCGAATGGTATTTTTGAAGTGTTAAGTACCAATGGGGATACTTATTTAGGAGGTGATGATTTAGATCGCGCCATTATTGAATATTGGATGAAGCAAATGGGTGTGGCTCATTTAGAAGATCATAAAACGCTCAAACAACAATTAAGATTAGCGGCTGAAAAAGCAAAAATCGCTTTGTCATCTGCTGATTATTTTGAAACAGAATTTGCGGGTGAAAAAATTGCTATCACCAAACAAATATTTGAAGATTTAATTACACCGATTGTTCAAAAGACCATGGATTGTTGTGCGCTTGCGATGAAGGATGCACAATTAAATATTTCCGATATAAATACGGTACTGATGGTAGGCGGTAGCACCCGTGTACCTTTTGTAAAACAAAAAGTGGCTGATTTTTTTGCGCAACCCGTGAATGATTCAGTGAATCCAGATGAAGTGGTTGCATTAGGTGCAGCGGTGCAAGCGGATATTTTAGCGGGTAATAATCAATCCATGTTATTATTAGATATCACCCCTTTGAGTTTAGGTATTGAAACCATGGGTGGCTTGATGGATGTATTACTTCCGCGTAATGCTAAAATTCCTACGCAGGCGTCCAGACAATACACCACACAGAAAGATGCACAAACGGGCATTAATATTTCAGTATATCAAGGAGAGCGTGATTTAGTAAAGGACAATCGACAATTGGGGGCGTTTACTTTAAAAGGTATTCCTTCTATGCCAGCAGGGCTGCCGAAAGTGGAAGTGCGCTTTTTAATAAATGCAGATGGTATATTACAAGTGAGTGCCAAGGAATTACGCAGCGGTGTAAGTCAAACAATAGATATCAAACCACAGAATGGTTTAACCGATGAAGAAGTGGAGCAAAGATTAATGGAAAGTATAACCCATGCCAAAGCCGATATTAATATGCGCGCTTTAGTGGAGGCGAGAACCGAGGCCGAGCAAATGCTGGGGGTGACGGAAAAGTTCTTGATGAAGCATGCGGCACTTTTAACCTCGGAGGAATTGACTACAACTGCCCAAGCCATGCAAGCCTTACAGTTGGCTATTACGATGGAGGACAAGAACTTAATTCAGACAAAAACCGAGGAATTAAACGATATTTCACGCCCATTTGCCGAAAGGGTAATGGATCAGGCCATTTCGGGGGCCATGAAAGGGAAGAATATTGAGGATAAAGATTTATAGTAAATTTGGTATTTTCAAAAGGAATCCTATCTTTGCCATCCAATTTTCATTTGCCTATAATAAAATAGAAGGCTAGGAAAATTAAATTTTATTTTTTTAAAAAACGCCTGAGGAGGTATATATTATGTTAATTATTGATTCAAAAGATTGCGAGAACATTGACAAAGCGCTTAAGAAGTACAAAAAGAAGTTTGAAAAAAGTAAAACTTTATTAAAGTTACGTGCGCGTCAAGCTTATGTGAAACCATCTGTACAACGTCGTTTCGAAGTATTGAAAGCGGTTTACAAGCAACAAATTTTCAGCGGAAAAATCGAAGGATAAGCAAAACCTTCCTTTTATATATTATTTAAGTAGCCTAAAAGTTTCCTAACTTTAGGCTACTTTTTTTATGTCATTACACACCCGATATACGCCATTAAATGCCTTTTTAAGCTATCTACAGTTTGAAAAAAGGTACTCTGCGCATACGATAATTGCTTATTCGAATGACCTCATCCAATTTTTCGACTTTATTGAATCCCAATATGACCAATTTGAGTTGGAGCAAGTGTCTGGTACCATGGTGCGCACTTGGCTAGCATCCTTAAAGGAAGCGGAATTAACAGGTAAATCGCTGAATCGAAAAATATCTTCCTTAAAATCCTTTTTCAAATTTCAGATACAAAAGGGGGCATTAACAAAAAGCCCCATGGAAACAGTAACAAGTCCAAAAATTAGTAAGCGTTTGCCTGCTTTTGTGGCCGAAAATGACATTGAACAATTATTATTGAATTTGTCATTTGCAGAAGGGTGGAAGGGGTTCACCGAAAAAATGGTGATTCAATTATTTTATGCCACTGGCATGCGTTTGAGTGAGTTAATACAATGCAAACAAAACAATGTTGATTTGGGAAAAAAACAAATCAAAGTTTTAGGAAAAGGGAATAAGGAACGCATACTTCCAATTAGTGCTGAATTGGCATTGGAATTAAAAAAATACATACAACAAAAACCCGACGAA
>JBEATG010000210.1:0-3817 GCA_041162035.1 Bacteroidota bacterium | reverse complement strand
CACCTTGTTTATGCGCTTTCCATGCAGCTGTTACATTGGATCCCATGGCATTGGTGGATAAATAATAAACGTTACCATATCCGCCAGAACATATTAAAACAGCATGTCCAAAATGTTTTTCTAGTTCACCAGTGATTAAATTACGCGCAATAATACCGCTCGCTTTTCCATCAATTTTAACTACATCTAACATTTCATGTCTTGTGTGCATGGTTACATTACCTAATGCCACTTGACGCTCCAATGCTTGATAAGCACCTATTAATAATTGTTGCCCAGTTTGTCCTGCAGCATAAAATGTTCTTTGTACTTGTGTGCCACCAAAGCTACGGTTGCTTAATAACCCACCATATTCTCTTGCAAAAGGAACCCCTTGTGCCACACATTGGTCAATAATATTAGCACTTACTTCCGCCAATCGGTGCACATTGCCTTCACGCGCACGGTAGTCACCACCTTTGATCGTATCATAAAATAAACGGAAAACACTGTCACCGTCATTTTGATAATTTTTTGCTGCATTAATTCCTCCTTGTGCCGCAATGCTATGCGCACGTCGCGGAGAATCTTGAAAACAAAAAGCTTTTACTTTATATCCTAATTCACCCATTGCTGCTGCTGCAGATGCGCCAGCAAGTCCAGTACCAACAATAATGATTTCCATTTTTCTTTTGTTGGCAGGGTTGACTAGTTTGCAATGGCCTTTGTAGTCGACCCATTTGTCATCTAGTTTTCCGGAAGGTATTTTTGAATCTAACATATTGAATCTTTTAACGATCGGTTTAGAATAAGTTTATTGTAAAAATTAATTTACCCATTTAAAGTAGAAACTGATGGGCATCATTGCAAAAGTCAATGGAATAATAATCGCAAAGCCATAGCCGATGCAACTAATTAAAGTATGGTATCTTTTATTATGTACCCCAATGGTTTTGAATGCACTTTGAAATCCGTGTGCCAAATGATACGCTAGTGAACCACAAGCCAAAACATAAAGGACAACCACTAATGGATTTTCAAAAATTAATTGCATCTCGCCGTATAAATTATGATACTCCACGCCATTTAAAATAAAAGTATCTAATGTTTTAATTCCACCCATGCCACCCAAACGACTTGGTGTCCAAAAATGATAAATATGCATGACTAAAAACATCAAAAGTAATGTACCTAATATAGCCATACTGCGACTATACCATTTACTGCCCTTTGAATAATTTACGGCATAACCTACTGATCTTTTACTTCTGTTTTCCAAGGTTAACATATACCCTTGAATGATATGTAAAAAGATACCCAAGAATAATCCAATTTCTAAAATGCGGGGCACTACAAAACTGCCCATAAAATGACCAGCTTTATTAAACATTAAACCGCCATCCATTGCCCAAATACAGGCATTTAATCCTGCATGCACCACTAAAAATAAGATTAAGAAAATTCCTGTAAAAGCCATTACTAATTTTTTCCCGACAGAGGAAGTAAACATTTGCTTAAAAGTCATAGTAAGATGTGTTTTAAAATCGATGCAAAAGTAAGCATGAATTGCGAGCTTGTTAAATTTCGTTTAACAATTTTATGCTAATTTAAAAAAATGGTAACAAGGGGTGGAAATGTCACTATTTCGTTTTCGTTTCAACTTCGGGTAATTGAAAAAGGCCTATTTAGATAAGTTATTAACCGCTTGCATAAAAATCGTAAAAAAACGATATTTAGGCCTAATTTTATGCCATGATAAAAGTCCTTACCATTCTTTGGAACAGCTTCAAAATGGCCTTGCAAGAGTTAAGAGTCAATAAACTTCGTACTTTTTTATCCTTATTTGGCATCACCATTGGAATTTTTTGCATTATCGGAGTTTTAGCGACCATCGATAGTTTGCAAACAAAAATCAAAAGTGATTTATCGAGTTTTGGGAATAACACTATTTATATAGATAAATGGAGCTATGGCGGCGGTGGGGGTGAAGGTGATTATCCTTGGTGGAAATATATGAAGCGTCCAAGTATGAAAGTGAGTGAGATGGAAACGATTCAAAAGAAGAGTTATCTGGCTTCAAATATTGCGTTTTTTGTTTCCTCTACACAGTCCTTCACCTATGAGGAAAATATCTTAAAGGGGATAAATATGTATGGCATCACCAATGATTTTAATAAAATTCAGGTCTTTAATATTGGATATGGCAGGTACTTTAAGGATACTGATTTTGAGCGAGGTGTTCCTTTAGGTGTTATTGGTTATGAAGTAGCTTCGGAGTTATTTGGAAAGCCCGAAAAAGCTTTAGGAAAAATAGTTTCTTATAGAGGTCGTCGATTGGCCGTAATTGGAATTATTGAAAAACAAGGTAGTTCCATGATTGGTGGTTTTGATTATGATAAGTCATGTATCGTCACTTATAATTATTTTGCTTCTGTATTTAATCCAGATAATTCAAGTCCCTATATCATGGTACAAGCTAAGCCCGGTATACCTTCTAAGGCTTTGCAAGATGAATTGAATGGGGTGATGCGTCAGTTAAGAAAATTAAGCCCAACACAGGAAGATAATTTTACTTGTAATGATGTGGCACAATTTAAAGATCAAATTGAAAGTGTATTTGGTTCTATTAATAGTGGTGGCTGGGCGATTGCAGGCTTGTCGTTAATTGTGGGTGCATTTGGCGTTGCAAATATTATGTTCGTTACAGTGAGAGAAAGGACCAGTCAAATTGGATTAAAAAAAGCGATTGGCGCCAGAAGCTCAACCATACTTTATGAATTTTTATTAGAGAGTGCATTTTTGTGCATTATTGGCGGGCTCGTGGGATTGTTTTTGGTATGGATTTTAGCATTGTCCTTAAGTGCAGTGCTGCCATTTGCCATTACAATCGCCCCTAGTATTATAGGTTTAGCATTATCTATATGTATAATTTTAGGGGTTATTGCGGGCATCATTCCTGCATCCATTGCAGCAAAAATGAATCCGGTAGATGCAATCAGAACAAAGTAAACATCGTATTTTTTTAAGCTTTATCTTTGCAGGGTGAATCAACCTATTACCATACTTGCCATTGAATCCTCCTGTGATGAAACAGCAGCATCTGTGATTGTGGAAGGTAAAATTTTATCCAACTTTATTGCCAATCAAACGGTTCATGAAAAATATGGTGGCGTAGTACCTGAGTTAGCGAGTAGGGCGCATATGGAAAATATTGTTCCTGTGGTGGATGCGGCATTAAAAAAAGCATTCCCTGAATTAACACGCGCAGAACAATTAGCAGAATTAAATGCCATTGCATTTACCCAAGCGCCAGGGCTCATTGGAAGTTTATTGGTGGGTGCGCAATTTGCAAAATCAATGGCATTGGCATTAAATATTCCACTCATCGCAGTGCATCATATGCAAGCGCATGTGTTGGCGAATTTAATTGACGATCCCAAACCCAACTATCCTTTTTTATGTTTAACAGTGAGTGGAGGGCATACGCAAATAGTAAAATGTAACAGTGCTTCGGAAATGCATATTTTGGGTGAAACCATTGATGATGCTGCCGGAGAGGCCTTTGATAAAATTTCAAAATTATTAGGACTTCCTTATCCGGGCGGCCCTGTTTTAGATAAGTTAGCACAGCTTGGAAATCCAAAAGCGTTTGTTTTTGCAAAACCACAGGTGCCCAATTTGGATTTTTCTTTCAGTGGATTAAAGACGAGTGTATTGTATTTTTTACAAAAACAATCTCCTGAATTTATCCAAGAAAATTTGAATGACTTATGTGCGTCGGTTCAATTTACAATTATTGAAATCTTACTGAAAAAATTGAAAAAAGCGATGCAAGAAA
>JBEATG010000206.1:0-4936 GCA_041162035.1 Bacteroidota bacterium | reverse complement strand
AATTGTATTGGGTAAAATAATATTTAGGTTATGCTTGGTATTCTCCAAATACGGATCTTAATGTATCCGCAATTTCACCAAGGGTACATAATTTTTCAACTGCATCAATTACTGGTGGCATAATATTGGTATTGTTTATTGCCGCATCCTTGATGGCGAGTAAGCAAGCATCTACTGAATTTTGATCTCGTTTGGCTTTAAGTTGATTTAATTTTTCAATTTGTTGTAATCGAATAGATTCGTCAATTCGCAAAATAGGTATTTCTACATTATTGGTTGATTGAAATTGATTTACGCCTACAATTATTTTTTTATTGGATTCAATATCTTTTTGGTAAGCATAGGCACTTTCGCCAATTTTATTTTGCATAAAGCCCGATTCTATAGCAGCAACACTTCCGCCCATATTGTCAATTTGCTGTATAAGTTCCAATGCTTTTATTTCTATTTCATTTGTCAAACTTTCAACAAAATAACTACCAGCCAATGGATCGGCCGTATCAGTGATACCACTTTCAAAAGCTACTACTTGCTGCGTTTTAAGTGCAATACCCGCAGCTTCTTCCGTAGGGAGTCCTAAAGCTTCATCAAAACCATTGGTGTGCAAACTTTGCGTACCGCCTAAAACTGCAGCAATGGTTTGTATGGTAACCCTGCTGATATTATTCATGGGTTGTTGCGCTGTTAATGTAGCACCACCTGTTTGTGTATGAAATCGGAGCATTAATGCTTTTGGATCAGTAGCACCTAAATCTTGCATGATTTGTGCCCACATTTTTCGCGCAGCTCGGAATTTAGCGACTTCTTCAAATAAATTATTATGGGCATTAAAAAAGAAGGATAATCTTTTACCAAATACATCAATATTTAAACCTTTCTCAATCGCAGCTTTTACATATGCTTTTCCATTACTTAATGTAAATGCAATTTCTTGTACAGCTGTACTTCCTGCTTCTCTGATATGGTATCCTGAAATGGAAATACTATTCCATTTAGGTAAATGTGCACTTGACCACTCAAAAATATCGGTGATAATACGCATGGAGCTTTTTGGCGGATAAATATAAGTGCCTCTAGCAGCGTATTCTTTTAAAATATCATTTTGTATGGTACCAGATAGTTGTGCTAAGTCAATACCTCTTTTTTTAGCCAAAGCAACATAAAGCGCAAGTAATATATAGGCAGTTGAATTAATGGTCATGGAAGTACTTATCTTATCCAAGGGGATATCCTTGAATAAAATTTCCATATCATCTAAGGAACAAATAGATACGCCCACTTTGCCCACTTCACCATCTGCTAAATCATGATCTGCGTCGTATCCAATTTGTGTGGGTAAATCAAAAGCAACACTTAAACCCATAACACCTTGGGCTAATAAAAAATGATATCGTTTATTGCTTTCTTCTGCAGTGGAGAATCCTGCGTATTGACGCATTGTCCATAATTTACCACGATACATATCCGATTGAACACCTCTAGTATACGGGAACTCACCAGGAAGGCATTTGCCATTCATATCCACAGGTATATCCTGTTGGGTATAAACTTTTTTTACTTCAATACCACTATCTGTTCTTTTTGACTCCTCTTGCATAGTTAAATTTACGATTTTTTACTTGTTTTCATGCGCAGATTATTTCTATTTTCGACACATTATCTAAGGGCAGTTGCGTTAGATATTGTAATTTTGTGTTCAAGAAGATCAATTTAAAATCAAAATTTATGGGAACCGATATAGCAAATGCAACACCAGTGAATTTTACAGCAGGTGCCATTACTGAAATTCAGCGTTTAATGGCTGAACCTGATTTTGACAACCAACAACGTTTAAGGGTGGGTGTAAAAGGGGGTGGATGTAGTGGGATGACTTATGTTTTAGGATTTGATGTTCCAGCGCCTGCAGATGAATTGTTCTTATATGAAGGGATACCTTGTTGCATGGATAAGTCACATCAGATTTATTTATATGGTATGTCAATCGATTGGCAAGGAGGTTTAAATAGTCGTGGGTTTACTTTTACCAATCCCAATGCATCTAGTACCTGTGGATGTGGTACTTCATTTGCGGTTTAATTTTTATTGAATAAATACAATCATCCTCTCTCTCAATCGCTTTGCTCAAATGTTCGTTCGGATGAGTATTGTATTCAAAAAAATTAAACAAATATCAGACAGCATGAAAGCCGTATTTGAATAAATACAGCATAAAAAAATCCCTCCCGAGGACTCGAGAGGGATTTTTCGTATATTAAAGTTGAATAAATTATTTCTTTTTATCTTCTGCTTTTCCTAATGGTCGATTTTTTGCAAAGTCAACTAATACTGGTGCAGCTACAAAGATGGAAGAGTAAGTACCTGTGATTACTCCAATTAACATTGCGAAAGCAAAACCTCTTGTTACTTCGCCACCAAAGATGAATAAGATTAAGATAGTTAAGAACACCGTTAATGAAGTCATGATGGTACGACTCAAAGTTTGGTTGATGGCTTTATTAATGATAGTAGCATTGTCTGATCCTTTCATTAATTGGCTATCCTCTCTAATACGGTCATAAACAATCACCGTATCATTCATAGAGAAACCGATCACCGTTAAAATTGCAGCAATAAAATGCTGGTCAATTTCTAATGGGAATGGAACTACTTTTCTTAAGAAGCTAAATACAATTAAGGTAACAAATATATCATGTAACAATGAGAAGATAGTTCCTAAAGAATATCTCCAATCACGGAAACGAATAAATATGTACAAACAAATTGCAATTAAAGCAAATATTGTTGCTTTGGTTGCACCAGCTTTTAAGTCATCAGATATAGTAGGTAAAACCGTTTGAGAACTTTGCTTGTAATCAGTTTCAAATTCTTTGAAGGATGTATTCGCAGGTAATTGTTTTGCTAAACCTTTGTATAACAAAGCTTCTACTTCCTGATCAATATTATTTCCTTGCTCTTGAATTTTATAGGAAGTAGTAATGTTGATTTGGTTTTTAGTATCTACAGTTTTAATGATTGGTGCTTCACCAAATACTACCTTTAAAGCATCTCTAACTTCTTCTGTATTTACTGCATTTTTAAATTTAACAGTGTAACTACGTCCACCAGCAAATTCAACACCTTCGTCAAATCCGTTGTAAAAACTTGCCACACCCAATACCAACACAACTGCTGATAACATGTAAGCATACTTTCTGAATTCGATGAATTTGAAAGAAGCATGTTTAAATATGTTACGAGAAATTGCAGTGAAATATTCAAAGTGTCTATTCTTACTTGTGTAGATATCAGTGATTAAACGAGATACTAAAATTCCACAGAACAAGGACAATAAAATACCAATGATCTGTGTAGTAGCGAATCCTAATACTGGACCTAATCCAAAGTAAGCTAATATACAAGCAGTTAAAAGGGTAGTAACGTGTGCATCCAATACTGGAGACATAGAACGCTTATAACCATCTGTAACTGCTAATTGGTAACTTTTTCCTTTGGTTAATTCCTCTTTAATTCTTTCAAAGATAATTACGTTCGTATCTACAGCCATACCAATGGTTAAAACCAAACCGGCAATACCAGGTGCAGTTAAAGTAAATCCAAGTGCACTTAAAATTCCTATTGTGAAAAGTAAGTTTAAGATTAATGCAATATTTGCAACCCATCCTCCTGTGTTAAAGTACAGCAACATTAATGCAAAGATGACAAGGAATGCAATTCCAAATGACATCATACCACCTTGAATTGAAGCCTTACCTAAAGTAGGGCCCACTTGTTGCTCTTGTACAATTTTTGCGGGTGCAGGTAATTTACCACTTTCTAAAATTTGTGCTAAATCCTGTGCCGTTTTTAATGAATAATTACCAGAAATTTGTGAGTTACCTGTAGTAATTGCGTCATTCACATTAGGTGCAGAGTAAACGATATTGTCTAAAACAATGGCAATAGGTTTCCCAATATTTCTTGTGGTCATTTTGCCCCAAATACTTGTACCTATTTTGTCCATGTTCATTTTAATCGCCACCTTTCCTCTTTCATCAAAATCTTGTGCAGCATTCGCAACATGATCACCTTCTAGTTCAGCGATACCGTTATCTAATGTTTTAATTGCGTATAAAGGAAGAACATCTTTTGTTTTAGGATCTTCTGATTCTACTTTACCATACATGAAAACCAAATTCGCAGGAAATTTGGATTTTACTTCTGGCAAAGCTAAATATGCATTTAAAGTAGCTGTATCTTTTTTCAATGTATAACCAATCTCAGCAGGGAAAGTATACTGACCATTTTTTCCTTGATAAGGTTGTGTAAACTGAACTGTTCTTAATAAAGGGTTCTTATTTGCTAAAGCTTTAGTTGTATCAGCTTTTGCAGTGGTATCGGTAATACCATTTAAGTTTGCTTCAATAGCTTTATCCGCAGCTAGGATACCCGCTTGAAAATCTTTATTTTCAAAAGTGTACACTTCAAAAAATTGAAGATTTGCAGTTGATTGTAAATAAGAACGTACACGCTCTTTGTCATTAACACCTGCTAATTCAATACTGATAATACCTTTGTTAGGATCTGGATTAATATTAGGAGAAGCTAAACCAAAACGGTCGATACGTGTTCTTAAAATACGATAAGTATTATCGAAGGCTTGTGTAGCTTGTTCTTTTAGATAGGTAGCTGTTGCGTCATCAGAAGCATCAAATTTTAATTTTCCATTACTGCGTGTAGCAAATAAAGGAGCCAATTTACCTGAAGGATTGACTGTTTTGTATTCATCTCTAAATAATGAAATAAGATCAGCACTGCTATTTGCTTTTTTGGCTACTGCATTATTTAATGCGGTATTAAATGAAGCATCTTTCGTGTAATTCGCTAATGATTTAATCAAACCATCTAAGCCCACTTCCATGGTTACGCTCATACCACCTTGTAAATCAAGGCCTAGCAT
>JBEATG010000166.1:0-3074 GCA_041162035.1 Bacteroidota bacterium | reverse complement strand
ACCTGAAGGAGGCTATGTACATGCAATGCATGAAAGCTTATGGGGAGATATGCATTGGCTAATTAAAGGAAAAGATAAAAATAATACACTTCTCATGGAAGGGGGCTGGCAAAATAACAGGCCATCAAAAATGCACCCCGTGTTTAGAATGGTTGAAAATATTTTCGAGGAATTAGATGCCCCTGGCGAGTGGTATTTAAATGAAGCAACACATAAATTATTTTACTACCCAAAAAATGGCAACATTAATGATGCAAAAGTAGAAATAGTTCGACTACCCCATTTAATTGAAATTAATGGAACGATTGAAAACCCAGTTACAAATATTAATTTTAAAGGTTTTGTATTTAGACATACCGCTAGGACATTTATGGAAAACAAGGACCCATTGTTACGATCCGACTGGACCATTTACAGAGGAGCTGCAATTGTTTTTACCGGTGCGGAGAACTGCGAAATTAGCAACTGCGAATTTGATCAAGTGGGTGGCAATACCATCCTAGTAAATCATTACAATAAAAAAATCAATATCAAAAGTTGCTACATACATAATAGTGGCGCAAGTGGTATTGTATTTGTGGGCGATACCATGGCTGTTAGAAATAGAAAAATTGGATACGTACGTCAAAATTACGAAACACTTGACACCACCAAGGGGCCATTAAATAATAATTACCCTAGCGATTGCTTAGTGGAGGATTGTTTAATCACTATGACAGGCAGGGTTGAAAAACAAACTGCCCCAATACAAATTTCAATCGCACATAAAATACATGTGAATCATTGTTCTATTTATGATGTTCCAAGAGCAGGCATTAATATTAGCGAAGGTGCATTTGGAGGACATGTCATTGAAAATTCAGACATATTTAATACCGTTCTTGAAACAGGAGATCATGGTAGTTTTAATTCCTGGGGTCGAGACCGCTATTGGAGTCCTAGTCAGCGCGTAGTGCACGAACAAGTGGCAAAAAATAATACCCTTCCCTTTTTAGATATGCTTGACAAAAATATCATTCGTCATAATCGCTGGAGATGTGACCATGGATGGGATATTGACTTAGATGATGGCTCAAGTCAATATGAAGTATATGATAATTTACTGCTCAATGGCGGACTGAAATTTAGAGAAGGTTATCAAAGAACAGCCACTAATAATATTATCGTCAACAATAGCTTTCACCCGCATGTTTGGTACAAAGAAAGTGGTGATGTTTTTACAAAAAATATATTGTTTGGTACTTATAAGGAAATATTAATGAACAACACCATTGGAGAAAATAAAAAATGGGGAAAATTAATTGATGCTAACTTTTTTATGGGCGATACCTCCAACAATCATTTGTTTATTAATAATGGATGTGATTCAAATTCAATCTTTGGTGACCCCCAGTTTAAAAACCCTACTATAGGCGATTTTACTGTTTTAAACAAAGATGCTTTGTTAAAATTAGGCTTTGTTAATTTTGACATGACACATTTTGGCGTTACCAATAGTAAATTAAAAAGTATTGCTAAAAAACCGATATTTCCACCATTACTTAATAAAGTAAATAAAACAAAAGCGATAACAGCAGTATGGATGGGTGCAAAAATTACGGAGCCCAAAGATGAATCCATGTCCGCATTTGGGGTAGGATTTGAAGTATCGGGCGTTGCTTTTGGCGAAATTAAAAATGAAAGCCCCCTTGATCAAATTGGTTTTAAAACCGGCGATTTAATGATTGGAATGAATGGTGAAAAAACAAATTCAATTAATAAGTTAATAGCAATACTAGCAACTAACAATAATAAAATACAGAAACACAACTTCATCCTTATTCGAGCACAACAAAAAATCAATGTATATTATACGGGTAAAATAGAAGCAAAAATCATCCTTGAATAAAGTAAGTAAAGTCGTTGCTGCCCTATTTTAAAGGCTTTTATTGAAATTTATACCTGATTTGAATACCTAAGGCCCTATCTATTCAAAAAAAGCTATTTTTGTGAGGTATTTTGATAACAGCTATGATAATTTAATTTCTCAAGAATGATTAACGGTAAAAAAGTAGTGGTGGTAATGCCTGCCTATAATGCAGAAAAAACATTAGAGCAAACTTATAATGAAATTCCATTTGATATTGTAGATGATGTTATTTTAGTAAACGATGCAAGTAAGGATCATACCGTTATTGAAGCGGAGCGTTTGGGTATTAAGCATATTATTACCCATGCCCAAAATAAAGGGTATGGCGGCAACCAAAAATCATGTTATAATAAAGCGCTTGAATTAAATGCAGATATCGTAGTCATGCTTCACCCCGACTACCAATATACCCCTAAACTTATTTTAGCAATGAGTAGCATTATTGCGAATGACTTATACCCTGTAGTTTTCGGGTCAAGAATTTTAGGAAAAGGTGCCTTAAAAGGCGGCATGCCAATGTATAAATTTATTGCCAATCGTATTTTGACTTTGACGCAGAATATTTTAATGAATCAGAAACTAAGCGAATACCATACAGGTTACCGTTCATTTAGCAAAGAAGTGTTGTTAAAAGTGAATTACGAAGCCAACAATGATGATTTTGTATTTGACAATGAAATGATTGCGCAAATTTTTGATGCAGGATTTGACATTGGCGAAGTCACCTGCCCTACTAAATATTTCGACGACGCTTCCTCCATAAATTTAAAACGAAGTATCCAATATGGCATTGGCGTATTGGGTGTTTCCTTTGGCTATTTTTTCAAGCAATTAGGTTTGTACAATTCTCCCATATACAAACACAAGCATTAATTTTTTTCCTACTTACTTAGGAAGTCGTTTGTAAAAAGCAAACCCATTTTTTTCGTATAGTTTATTCAAATCAGGCAGGGTGTCTAAGATTTGCTTATTTTGAATCTTAATTGAAAAATAAGCTGGCTTATCAATATTACCATACAATACCCATTGACTAAAATTAAGCTCCTTTTGTTTTGTGGTTAGTGTATCTGGCTGCAAACTTCCGCCCGCTAATACACTGTCAATTTTAATTCTTTGCGCCCCATTATACGCCTGTTTTTTGGAATAAAAATATTGCGCATAACTT
>JBEATG010000150.1:0-5396 GCA_041162035.1 Bacteroidota bacterium | reverse complement strand
CTATTTAATTGAATATTGGGCAATCTGCTTCTTATTCTCCAGCTTGATTGTTTTAGTTACAATATTCATTCCATTGTTCCTTAAATCGGCTATTCGTGCTGCTAATCTAAAGCAACCGAATTTGTTTAAGGCATCAATTGGTGTTAGCTTTTTACCTTTATTTAAATAATCAGCAATTTGTTTGTTTTGGCTCATAGTTTATGGTTTTAATAATGTTAATACTCTTTGTTGTAATTCTTTAAACTCCATTTCAGTATGTGGTGCGTTATAACATTCAAATTTTATTTCACCACCTGTAAATTGGTCTCTAATAACTAAACAATGATAATTTTCATAAAGTGCTTGTCTAGCTAATGATTCTGCTGCTTGATTTAAATGTTCGTGTGTTGCAGTATCAGGAAATCTAACTATAAATATTGGTTTGCTCATTTTGTTATTTTAAAAAGTCAGGTAAATCATTATCTTCCATTTCCTGTTTGTTTTGTGCAAACTCCTTCTTGCCTTCCCAAACATACTCCTTCCCATTTCCGCAATATTCCTTTTTGGCTTTCTCTGCCCTTTGTGGTGCGGTTTGTCCGTTGTAAACTGTGTGAGTATTTTCAAACTTATCTAACTCTTTGCGTTTCTCTACTACGATTGTAGCGTAGTGATTTCCGTTTTTGTGTTCAGTAAATTTGATGTCCTCTTTTTTGATGTTTAATACTATCATTGTTTTTAATTTAAGTGTTTATTAATTTGTTCTTCTTCTATTTGATTTTCGGTTTCTATGTCCAGTTGTTTTTCATCTTGTGTTGGTTCTTGATATTCATCACTCCAATCACAATAATATCTACAATGTGGGCAAATATCTTGTTCGGTGTTTTTGGTTTCTGCTCCGCAGCAAGTACTAAATGGCATATTCTTCATAGTTTTCGCTAAAATCACTCATCGGCATAAATGGTTTTGGCTGGGTTAATAATGGGGTTAACATTTCAGGATAGTGTTTGGCTTTGTATTCCTTTAGTTTGGCTCTTGCTTTTCTAATCTCGGTTAGATATTCATTTTTCCAAAATCTATGGCAGGATTCAAACTTCCACTCATAGTAAGAAATGTTATCCCTTAATTTTTCAAGTTTACTGTCTATTAATAGATTGTTCATTATTTGGTTTTTAATGATAATATGATTTTAATTCCGTCTTTATCAGCTTCAAGGTATTCCTGATTAATATTTAATTTAAATACAAATCCAAACTTTTTATATTTCTCAAAAAGTTCAGTTGAATACCACGCAAGACAAGTAATGTCGTATTCGCTTATATTAATACTAAAAAAGTCAATTAAGCCAAATCCTTGTGCTGGTAATCTTTGGTACTGTTCGTAGATGTTCATAAAGTTGATTGTTTGGTTTTAAATATTTCTTTTAATTCAGGGCTATTGTTTACTAAATCCATATTGTAGGAATATAGCGTTTTAAGTTCCGTTTTTGATACGCAAAGGTCAACGGCTAACTCTACATCCAATTCAGTAAGATGTGCCTTTAAATAGGCTGATTCATCGGCTTGTTGCATTTCCTCGCTGGTGTATATTCCTGACAAATCCTGTGGGTATGCTTTGCGAAGGGCTAATGCCTCTGCAACCTTACCCAACATAATATGCGGCTTTGCCCATAAACCCATCGGTTTGCCATCCTTATCAAATTGGCAATACTCTGCTAAATAAGCAACTCCAACGGATGCCTCAAAGCGGATGTCATTGTGGAATCTAAATACTGAAATCTTACAGGAAATCAATACACCATTTTCATAAGTAAATAATGGCTCGGATTGTCCACCATAAGTTCCTGACCTTTCCGCTATTACACGGAATCCATCAATAGATGTTTGGATGGTCATTCTTTTACCGCCTTTACTCCAGCGGTGAATACAATAAATCTGCCTTGAAAGTGCATCAAGCCCTGTACGTTGGCATTGATACAAAAATAACTTAAGTTCCTCTTGGGTTGCTTCAGGTGCAATTTGCGACCTGATTAACTCAATTTGCTCCTTTGTGTAAAGGATTTTGTTTGTTTGTTTTTCTACTTGATTGTTCATAACTAATGGTTTAGGATGTGAAATTAATACTTTATTTGTTGATAACCAAATTAAATTAATATATTTATGTTAATAAGGTCTTTTTCTAGGCTATCATCGTATGGGTGGGTAATGTCGTTTTGGATGCAAGTAATGGAATGAATAACTGTTGTATGGTCTCTATTCATAACCTCACCAATGTCGCTTAATACCATCCTTGCCTTTGTCCTCAATAGGAACATTATCACTTGTCTTGGTTTAACTATTCTACGCTTTCGGCATTTGCCTTTTAATTCACTTATGGTTACTCCGTAATAATTGCTAACTGTGTTTAATATATCACTAGCCAATTGTTCCTTTTCGCTCTTTGTCATCCGCTGCTTGAGTACGCTGGGTACTATCCAATAATTCATTTAGTTCTAATTTAAGTTTGGTAATTTGTTTTCTTAACATCTCGTTTTCTAGTTCCAAGATGTATATTTCTCGCATCATATTGCTTTTAGTATTATCTATATAACTCATTGTATTCTATTTACAGGTAAAATAAAATTCTCGGTTATGTCGTACAATTCAACAACCAACCAATAATAAGATTTAAGGATTCTTTTTTGTACATCATTTAATTCGGCTAATCTTATCAGGTAATTGTTTTCGTGGGTAAATAACCTTGCGTTATCGTATGCTCCAGCTGACCGCCATTCAGCTAAAAGCCTTTCTTGTCTATACTGTTCTGCTTGTGCTTTTTTTAACAATTCAAGTAAACAGGTGGCTCTTTGGTGTAGTTTTAGTTGTCTGCCTTGATAGTCTAGTTTCATAGTTTATTTGTTTTTAATTAAACTTCTAATAGATAATATTAATGAAATAAATGATAAAATAATTGATATTATTAGTAGTATGTCAAATGTTTTCATAGTTTATAGTTTTTCATAGTATTTTTGAACAATAATTGATACCAGCTTACTTGGAGCTAAATACATTTTCTTTGCTTCGGCATCCACTTTCTTTTTGATTGATTCAGGTAATCTAATGCAGACCACCTCTTTTTTTTCTACTTTCATATTTTATTTGTTTTGATTATATTTTTCCTTGTAATGTTGTTCTGCCTCCGCCATTCTTGATTCTAAACTAAAATGATGGTCTGATTGTCCGTTTAAATGTGCATCTATTATACTCTCTTTTTCTTTTTGAAGTAGTTCTTTTGATTTTAATAGTATTGAACTTATTTCATATTTAAAATAACGAGATTCTAAATATTCAATTAATTCTTGCATTGCTGTTTTCATTTGTTTGGGTTTAAATGTTTTGCATAATTGCGGTAACGATAAAAGCAAAGATTAAAATAACGATTGCTTGAAATTTGCGGTTTTGTTGTTCGGACATAGTTTATAATTTAATGATTGATAAAATGATTTGATTGTTTGCAAGGTCAATGGTGCGGAATTTAACTAGGAAAAATCGTGTGCCATCAATTTCATAGTCAAGGTAGATATTGTCTCCACCGACTGCGATAAACTGCCCATTGTAAGGGTAAAAGTTGTTGTCATAGATTAATACAGGTTTCATATTGTTTTGTTTTAAGGTTTTAAATATGTGCGTTTTAAGTGTCGCACCCCACTGGGGGTTAGTATTATGAATTCATTAATTGACTATCAGAACTTTCGTATAATTCAGGATTAATTGCCTGTGATAATTGCCAAATAATTCTGCTTATTTCTGATTTTTTTTCTTCATTTTTAGTATAAATTAATAATCTACAAAGTGCTTGATTAATTAATTGTAAATCATCAATTGCAAAATGCAAAGTTGCAAAGTTTGTTGTGTTTTGAGTTTTCATAGTTTTTTGGTTTTTCAATTGGGTTAATTCCCTTTTGTTTTACAAATATATAATAGATTACAATACTAACAATAAATTATTTAAATTATTTTAGTTAATTTTATGTTAAAATGCTAATGCTTTGTATATCAAAGAGTTATGGTTTATAGGTCATAAATGAGCCGATTGTCGCTCAAATACGGCTCAAAGTTGCCTTATTGGGTAACTTTTGTGATTGATAAATAGTTCTAATTTGCATGAATTTTACATTAAAACCTATGCAATAGTTTACTAATTGGAAACTTATTTCTAGTTTTTGGTGCGGAAAAGTTGACATATTTGGTAGTGAAAAGCTGCCAATATCCGAAATAGTGTTAGATATTTATCTAATTATGTAACAAAGTGATGCGTAATTCGGTAGCAATTCTACCCTAATAGCAAAAAATGTAAACTCTGCAAGTTTTGATAGTGTTCACTAATTTCGGTTGTTCATGTATCGTGAACATAGCTATAAAATGAACAGTCCGATATTTTCGGATAGTTGAATTATAAAATCCTGTTGTACCTAAATTATAATAATCTGCTTTACTCAATGGAGTGAGTAATTTTACTCAATGCACTTCATAATGTGCATTTAATGACGCATTTTGCAAGCATTAGTGTCATTTATGGCACTTTATGGTGGATATTTACAACAAAAAAAAGCCCCTCATCCTAGAAAGGAAAGGGGGAACCATTAGTATAGTCTATGAGTAACAAATATACATAAAAAACCCCTAGCTTTTTACACTAGGGGACCAAACTATGAATCAAACCAAACAACCTAAATTGAACCATCCTGTAACGGCTCATCGTTACTATCATCCACTCTACGATACCCCTCCTTCCATAGGACTTTGGTCAAAGTTATTGATTTTTTAATGATAGCTAATTCACTATCGTTTGGATTAAGCAAATGCAAAACTTCATGTACACAAATTTCAAGATGCTTCTTGCCCTTTAGTCTTGGGTCTAAATAAATGTTCCCATCACTTTCAGCAATGCCGTGTGCCTGTTCCCTGCCCAATTTCTTGTATATTATTTTTATTTTCACGATTTTAATATTGCTTCATCAGGTCTATCAACTTCGGTTACTTTAATTCTTTGCCCACCTCGTATTTTAGCCAACATTCTTGTAACGGAATCAACTTCGCTTAACATTTCCTGATACTTTTTAACTAACCAGCTTTCTTGCTCGGAAAGGGATAAACGATTCCAATTTTTAGGCATTTTCATTTTATTTATCGGTTTTCGTGTGCATAGTATTACAAGTCTTGCATTTTAACTGTATTCTTTTTAATCCTGAAGATAATGTCCTTCTATTATTTATTACAATATCATCGCTTCCACATTCAGGGCAACTGCCTTTATCTTGTCCAAAGATAACCCCATAATGTGTTTTAGGTGGGATATGATTCCTTAATGCCTTAAATACATTTTCTAATAATGTTACATCCTTTTTGCAGTACTTAATCATCTTTTCCATTGCCACCTTA
>JBEATG010000130.1:0-13894 GCA_041162035.1 Bacteroidota bacterium | reverse complement strand
AATTAAAACACATTATTACCATGGGAAGAGGAGATAAAAAAACAGCTAAAGGAAAAAGATTTCAAGGTTCTTTTGGCAAGAGCAGACCACACAAAGTTGCTATTAAAGGAAAAAAAGCAGCAGCAACAGTAGACGCTACTAAAGCAAGTGCTTAATTCAATCTGATAAATACTCCCTCAGCTATTCCAAGGATTCAATGTTACAAGGATAATTGAGGGATTTTTTATTTTGGGATTCATTTAATCATTAAGAATAGTTTGATATGAAATCATTAAGGATTTTATTCTTTTTAAGTTTAACATCATTGCAATCCATTGCGCAATGTTCCATTTGCACTAAAACTGCTGCACAAATTGGAGAAGAAGGTGGCAAAGGTTTCAACGCGGGTATACTTTACCTAGCAGCGATGCCATTTGGCATTGCAGGTTTTATCGCCTACAAGTGGTGGAAAAGTCAACAGCAATAAAAATTCAAAAATTATACTCAGTTACTTTTTAGGAACCGCGTATACATTTATCGTTTGGCTATAATTGACTAAGTCTGCAGCAACTTTCAATTCAATGACTGTTGCATTAATATCAAAATCAGCAAAGTAGAAAATATCATAGCCATTATTTTTAATGACTTCAAATAATTCAACCTTTGCTGCTTCACTCGCCTTACCAAAACTTTCTGCAACAATAACAGGCTTATATGCTTGAATTAAATCTGAAATGGATTTAATGATTTCTTTGTCATACCCTTCCGTGTCAATTTTAATAAAAGACAATTTCTGAATCATGGAAGCATACTTAGTTTCTAAAAAAGTCTTTAAATGTATCCCTTCGACCATTCCATCAAAAACAAACTTTCCGTGTTTGCTGTCACGGGTTTCAGATATTGCCCCATTTCCAAAAGTTGCTTCCGAAGATATATAATAGAATGATTTCGGTGTCGCTGAAATTGCACAACGATGCGGATGAATTACATATTTGTCCTTATTTAAATTAGCATTCGTTTCTAAAATTTTAAAGACATAAGGATTTGGATCAAATCCGATTGTTATACCTGTCATACCCGTACATAAAGCCATAGGCACTGTGGTGTCACCAATATTTGCACCAATATCAATAGCCAAATCACCTGCCTTAATAAATTGATTAAAAAAAGCAACGGTTGCTTCATTTAAAGTAATCTTAGGGGCTAACGGACTTGACCAGTTGGCAAAATCTATTTCACCATACTGATTCATATTTAAATGATCAATAATAGGAGGATATTCTTTAGTGACTCTTCTGGCAATTTTTCGCGCAAACGAATTTTTTAAATAGGTAAACATAATCGTGTTTTGATATCTTACAAAAATAGAATAATTACTTATAATACTTTCGTGAAAATGTGAATATATTAAAATGCTTTTCTCGCATTGCAATCGCTAAATCATTTTCAATCTTCGGACCATCTAGTTGCCGCATTTGATGTGCAGTTATAATTTGGTACAATTTTGAAATTAATAATTGTTTTTTTCTTGCCGATGATAAACCAGGTACTTGTTGTGCACCAATAGCAGCAGCTAATTCAACAATGCCGACCTGCTGTGTAGCAATTGTTTTAACTACAGGAATACTATGTGCATCCCCCAAGCCTTCCCGCATCATATGCAATAAGTGATTTGTAAAAGCTTCTGCATCGGGGCGATCACTTTTATTCACCACAAAAATATGGGCAATCTCCATTAACCCTGACTTCATCATTTGCACTTCATCTCCCGCTTCAGGTACGAGTACCACAATGGTGGTATCTGCTAAGCCTGCAATTTCAACCTCCGACTGTCCCACGCCCACTGTTTCTATCAATATAACATCAAATCCAACCGATTGTAATAAGGTGGTCAATTCAATCATGCCATTGATTAAGCCGCCCAAATGACCCCTGGTTGCCAAGGACCTGATAAACACATTTGGATTCATATACCAATCCTTCATTCTAATGCGATCCCCTAGTATCGCACCTTTATGAAAAGGAGAAGATGGGTCGACCGATAATATGGCTACTCTTTTGCCATCCTTTACCCAATGTTCAATCAAACTAGAGATGAGTGTGCTTTTGCCAGCCCCCGGAGGACCAGTGATCCCAATGATGGGAACTAAATTAGGTTGTAAGCTTTCTAAAAATTCATCCACACCCGGTTCCCTGTTTTCAATCCAAGAAATGGATTTTGCCAATAGTAAAAAATCACCATTGGCTACCCCTTGCGATATATCTTTGATTGCATGCATCATTATTTTCTGATGATTTTATAGTTTCTAAAATCAAATGGGCGAATGCCTGTCCATTTTTCAAAATAGTATAAAATTAAATTCTTTAATGAGAATTTCTTTTTTGAAATATCTAAATCAATGGCCCAGTTTTTTTGAATGATTCTTTCCTTCATTACAATCGGATGCGTATCTGTAAATTTTTCTAAAGAATCAAACCCACTAAAATCATAATAGTCTGGACTTGAAATAATTTTTTCCATTTGCGTATCATCATGCCAGAATACACTGCTCTCCTTTTGTTTTTTGCGCATTTGCTCGGGACTTTTCACCCAACCATAATGATAAATAGCAGCATTGATCGCAGCTACCGGTAATTTGGTTTTGCCTATCCTAAAACCTTGTGCATCCCTATAAGCAGTAATCTTTTTATTATTTCTAATGATGCGCACTTCGTGTGCATACCACTTGCGACTATCCCCCACATAATCATAAGTTCCAAAAAAATGCTTGTAGTTGAAAAGTAAGCCTTGCACGGCATCGTCAGTTTTATATTTGTGGCAAGCTTCGATAATTGCAGGGTGGTATTTTTCATGCACCACTTCATCTCCTTGAATATAAAATGCCCAATCAAAAGAAGCATCAATATATTGAAATGCTTTATCAGTTTCAACGGCTAATACCACGCCTCCCTTTCTTAAATTTTTATCCCAAACCGAATGATGAATTTTTATTTTAGGATCACCGATTGCTTCAATCAATGCAATGGTTGCATCTGTGCTATCTCCAATTAAAACAATCATTTCATCGACAACAGGCAATATCGATTTAATCGCTTCCACAATTGGAAAATCGTTCACTACTGCATTTTTAATAATTGTAAATCCTGCTATCTTCATGTATTGATTAGGTTGTTGCCACTGCGAAATTATACCCAATTTCAGTCATTTTGGTATTCCCTCACAATATTTGAAAATTTTACATTCGGATAGAATTTTTAAAGCCTATTTCAAGTAAAGGGTTTAAATTTGAAATTCAATAATTTCAATGTCAGTAACCATTTGTTTTGATTTTGGCAATACCCGATTAAAAGCTGCTATTTTTAAAAATAAGGAGCTACTAGAAATGCGCGTTCTCGAAAACGACCGTCCGGAAACGATTCAAGCGCTACTGGATGAATGTAAACCTGACAAAACCATCTTATCCTCTGTCATTCATCATGACAAAGCCATTGAGACCCAGTTAGCAGCGCATTCAAAATTTCATCTTTTAGGACCCGCCACATTCATCAATTTCACCACTCCGGTGGGCAAACCAGAGACCATTGGCGCAGATCGACTTGCCCTTGTAGCCGCAGCCGTGGATCTTTACCCCAACCAACACAACTTAATTATATCCCTAGGCACCTGTATTACCTATAATTTTGTCAATATTGCCCATGAATTTTTAGGGGGCAGCATTTCGCCAGGTATGCAAATGCGTTTTAGGGCAATGCACGAACAAACTGCCCTTTTACCCCTAATTGAGGCCTCCAATGAGTTCACTTTGGTCGGTTATGACACTAAAACCAACCTATTAAGTGGCGTAATTTTAGGTATGGCGGCTGAAATTGATGGAATAATTGCCGCTTATGCCGATAAATATGGGAACTTTAACGTGCTATTAACCGGCGGCGATATTAGTTATTTTGTACCTCACATAAAAAAGAGGATATTTGCCGACCAAAATTTAATATATAAAGGACTTTATGCTATCTGCGAAAAAAATAATTAGGTTAATCCATATCATAGGTTTAGTGTGTTTTTTAACCCCCACTCAGGCTCAAATTAATTCTCCCTTTTCCAGATATGGTCTAGGAAATGAAGTATTCAATAACCAAAATGCGGCAAGTCAAGGAATGGGTGGTTTTACGACCGCATACACGAGCAGTATGAATGGCAGCTATGGTCAAAGTGTGAATTTCAATAATCCAGCATCTTACGGAAGCATTTATTTAACCACTTTCGATATAGGTATCAATATTAATAGCTATACACTAAAAAGAGCAGACCCCGTTGGAAGAGAGAAGTCGAACTATATGTCTCCTAATTATTTAGCTATTGGCGTGCCCATAAATAAAGCAAAAAAAATAGGGATGGCTTTTGGATTAAGACCTATTTCGCAAATCAATTATTCTGTTAATGAGATTAGTTATTTAAAAGCATCAGGAGACTCCATCCTTAATAATTACAAAGGGGATGGCGGTTTAAATCAACTATTTTTTGGGGTAGGTAAAACATGGAAAAATATTAGTATTGGCTTTAACACTGGTGCTAATTTTGGACGCAAAAATATTGAGACCAGAAAATCATTTTTATACAATACGGATTCAACGCATTATTATCAATCTTTATCAAGTACCAATACCATTTATTCAGGCCTATTTTTAAATATGGGTATACAAGGCGAGTTTACAATTAAATCGGTTGCAGGTAAAATTTCAACTGATAAAACAGAATACAGTATTAGTTATGGCGCTACTTATAATTTAAATCAAAAATTAAGTGGTAAGCAAGATATACTAAGGTCAACCGGGGTATTCACATCCACTTCTGATTCACCTATAGATACCGTTTCCTTGCAATCCAACCTGGGTGGAACTATAAAGGTTCCAGGCGTATACAGTTTTGGTATTGCACTTCATAAAAAAGAAGTTAGCCCAAGAGCCATTTATGATAATTGGGTAATTGGAATTGAATATAGTGGCGCTGCATGGAAAGACCAATATGCATTTTATGGACAAAAGGATATGCTTTCTAATTCATGGATGATGCGACTAGGCGGGCAGTATTGTCCTAATCCTACTAAATATGAAAGTTATTGGTCAACAGTTACTTATCGTGTAGGATTTTTTAATGGTAAGGATTATGCCAACATTGACAATAAAGGTTTAAAAGTTTCGGGTGTTACTGTAGGAATGGGATTGCCTATTCGCAAATATCGCTCCTATGATTATCAATATACTTTGATCAACTTAGCAATGCAATTTGGACAAAGAGGAACAAGCGTAAATAATTTTAATGAAAGCTTTATTCAATTTACTTTGGGATATAGCTTAAGTGATATTTGGTTTAACAAACGTAAATATGATTAATCTTACATCACATATCTATTTTAAAATAGCAGTTGCTTGTGTGAGTAGCTGCATTTTTTTTACCGCTTGCGAAAACAATGTAAATGAAGTGAAAGCCTTGAGTTCAAAAGCAGGGGGGATTGATGTTGGTAAGGATGTGGCGATATATATAAGCAATGATGGAAAAGTAACGGCTAAATTAATGGCGCCACTAATGAATAAATACTTAGTGGATAGTGGCAAAATGATTGAATTTCCAGCTTCCCTAAAAGTTGATTTTTACAAAGACAGCTTGGTGGTGGAAAGCAAGTTGACTGCGAATTATGCCAATTATATTGAAACAGAAAACAAGGTTTTTTTACGTGACAACGTGGTGGTGTATAATATTTTAGGCGACACTTTATGGTCTGAAGAAATGTATTGGGACCAAAATACCAACTCCTTTCATACCGACAAGGATGTTATTGTCAAACAACACAACCCCATTGCAAAAATTTATGGCAAGGGATTTGAAGCCAACCAAAATTTAACCGATATTCACATATTCAAGCCGCAATCCAACAGCTTTGCCATCATTAGTGATAGCAGTGGAATAACCCCTAAATAATTTAAAGATGGAATACAGATACATGGGTAAAACCGGGTTACAATTAAGTACATTAAGCTTTGGTAGCTGGGTCACCTTTCACAAACAAATTGACGACAAAATAGCCGACGAGCTCATGGGCATTGCCTATGATCAAGGTGTCAATTTTTTTGATAATGCCGAAGTGTATGCTGCTGGAGAAAGTGAAAAAATGATGGGGCGCGTTTTAAGTAAAAAAAACTGGGACCGAACTTCCATAGTACTTTCTTCCAAAGCCTATTTTGGATGGAGAGGTAAGGCAAATAAACCCAATCAAACTGGCTTAAGCAGAAAGCATTTAACCGAGGCTTGTCATGAAGCTTTACAAAGATTACAAACCGATTATTTAGATTTATATTTTTGTCATCGTCCAGATAAAAAAATGCCGATTGCAGAAGTCGTTCACACGATGAACACTTTGATTCAGCAAGGTAAAATTCTATATTGGGGTACCAGTGAATGGAGCGGTGTTGAAATTATGGAAGCGCACCGAATTGCAGAAGCTTATCGCTTAATTGGGCCTGCAATGGAACAACCACAGTATAATTTGTTTGAACGCAACAAAGTGGATGCCGAATATCTTGAAATTTATAAAAATGTAGGATTAGGTACCACCATTTGGAGCCCATTAGCAGCAGGATTACTAACAGGCAAGTACAACGATGGCATACCCGAAGGATCAAGATTTCAAATAGAAGGTTTTGAGTGGTTAAGAGATCGTTGGTTAATGCAAGAAAAAATAAATAAAGTACAACAATTGGGCGCCATTGCCAAAGCACTTAAAGTAAGCACTGCATCTTTAAGTATTGCATGGTGTATCAAAAACCCCAATGTTACCACAGCGATATTAGGAGCAACAAGTAAGGCGCAACTTTTAGATAATTTAACTGCATTGGATACTGCAGCTTTATTAACGCCCGAAATCATGGAACAAATCGAAGGGATTGTGGAAACCAAACCAAAATTACCAGAGTACTAGTAAATTAATTGATTATGTTATTCGCTATTATCGCTTCACTTGCATTAATTGGATTCTTTTCAGGATATGAAATAGGATTTGTAAGCGCGAATCGTTTAAGCTTAGAACTTAAGAAAAAACAAGGTGGTCGATCCGGAAAAATTATTGCTAAATTTTTAGAGGAGCCTACACAATTTATAGGCACCTGTTTAGTCGGCTTAAATATTTCATTGGTTGTATTTGGAATTATGTTTGAAGAACTACTTGATTTAATTATTTGGGATCATTTTAACCCAGGCAACTATTCTGTTTTATTAGGCAACACCATACTATCAACACTAGTCATTTTATTGATTGGCGAATTGGGCCCAAAGGCAATATTTAAAGCAAGGGCAGCTTCCATGATCAATACATTTGCGCCCCTCGCTAATTTTTTTCATATTTTATTCAGGCCCCTTACGCTCCTACTCGTCAACTTAGCGCAATGGGTTTTGCGTAATTTATTTCAAGTAAGATTGGTCAATAAAAAAGAAGCATTCACTAAAGTTGATTTGGCGCATTTTGTACAACAATCAAAAGACCAAAAAGAACAACAGGAATTAAACACCGATTTGTTTGAAAACGCACTTAGTCTGCCAGATATAAAAATTAGAGAATGTTTGGTACCACGCACAGAAATTGTAGGCGTTGATTTACAAACGACCATCGAATCGCTTACTGAAATTTTTATGGAAACAAAATTGAGTAAGTTAATTGTATACGATGATACCTTAGATACGATTGTTGGGTATGTGCATCAGTTAGACTTATTTAAAAAGCCTGCCTCCATTGCAAGCATACTGCACACCATACCATTGGTTCCAGAAAGCATGAACGCTGCTGATTTAATCAACCTATTCTCCAAAAAGCGTAAAAGCATTGCATGGGTGGTAGATGAATTTGGTGGTACGGCGGGTATTGTTACTATGGAAGATGTTTTAGAGGAAATTTTTGGAGAAATTGATGACGAATATGATGAACAAGAATTTTTAGAGAAAAAATTATCTGATACCGAATATGTTTTTAGCGGCCGTCTGGAGCTAGACTATTTGTATGAAAAATATGGTATAGATTTCTCGGCAGACAGCGCCGAAACCCTGAGTGGTTATTTAATCCATAAAAACGAAGCCATTCCAAAGCTACGCCAGGTGATACATTTAAGCCATTTTGATGCCGAAATATTGGCTGTAAGCGATACCCGAATAGAAAAGGTAAAAATTAAAATACACTAGTATTATTTTTAAGCTTTTGGCCTTCCATTTTCCCTATTAAACCTTAACTTTAGCCCTCATTGTAATTGACCTATGGCACTATTTGACCGTTTTAGCAACAGCGATAATTCAGAGATGACTTTCATTGATCATCTGGAAGTTTTAAGAGGTACGATTGTTCGCTCTTTATCTGCCGTATTGATCGCCTCCTTGGTGCTGTTTTTATACCGTGATTGGATCATGGACAATGTCATTACAGGACCCATTAACCCCGACTTTATTACGTATCGCGTATTTTGCCAATTAAGTCATTTTTTACATTTAGGCGATTCCCTTTGTATGCCTCCAGTAAAAGTTTCCATGCAAAGCACCACATTTGGTGGTCAATTTTTAAGTAGTATTAGCATGGCATTTGTGGGTGGTATCATCGTTGCATTTCCATTTGTATTTTATCAAATTTGGGCTTTTATTAAACCAGCATTAAAGGAAAAGGAATTAAACAATACAAGGTTCATGATTTTCTGGGTATCCTTCTTTTTCTTTTTGGGTTCCGCATTTGGTTTTTTCGTGTTAGGCCCATTCACTTTTAATTTTTTAGCCAGCTTTCAATTGGGTACTAAAGGCGTTATCACTACCATCCCAACTTTTGCTGACTACCTCGATAATTTAACCAACTTAATATTGGGATGTGGTATTGCATTTGAGTTACCCGTCATTGTGTTTTTATTAACTAAGATTGGCATCATTACACCTAAATTTTTATCGACAACACGTAAATACGCAGCAGTTATTATTTTAATTGTTTCAGCATTTATTACACCGAGTCCTGATTGGTATAGTCAATTAATCGTTTTTATACCATTATACTCCCTGTTCGAGTTTAGTATTTTTGTTTCAAGATGGGCGCATAAATCAGTAAAAAAATCAGAGGACGAAGAGTGGGATTAACATAGACCAACAATAAAACTTTAATACAAAACAATTTTTTATGTCATACATGTTTGATGCTTCAAAACCTATTGCATTAGGTGCCGACCATGCAGGGGTACAATATAAAAATGAAATTATCTCTTGGTTACAAGAAAAAGGCTACACTACAAAGGACTTTGGTACTTACACCACTGATTCTGTTGATTACCCTGATTTCGCACACCCTACTGCCACAAGTGTTGAAACAGGAGAAGCTGCATTTGGCATCTTGTTCTGCGGCACTGCCAATGGTGTAGCAATGACTGCAAACAAACATGAGGGAATTAGAGCAGGTTTGTGTTGGAGACTGGAAGTAACTGAGTTTACACGATCTCACAATGATGCGAATATAATTTGTATCCCAGCGAGATATGTGCCTATTGAATTAGCAAAAGAAATGCTTGAAATTTTTATGACCACTGCATTTGAGGGTGGCAGACATCAAAATAGGGTAACTAAAATTAGTTGCGCTTAATTATTATCAAAATTACATTTATGAAAAAAATGATTTGGGTTTTATTATTGTTAATGAGCAATATCGTTTTTGCTCAAACAAATAATACTTTAACAAAATTTGGAAAAGTAATCACTACTGAAGGATTGAAACAAAAGCTTTCTATTATTGCGAGTGCAGAAATGGAGGGAAGAGAAACAGGAACGCAAGGTGAAAAAAGAGCAGCTGCCTATATTGAATCAGAATTTAAACGAATGGGCTTGCAGCCAGGTAATGGCCAAAGTTACCAGCAAGTATTCCCCGTTTACCAAGATGCACTAGTAGAAAAAAAATTAGTGGTGGCTGGCAAAACTTTTGAATGGGATAAGGATTTTAATTTTTCATTACAAGGAATTGCCACTGGAAATTGGAATTTTACTGAAGTGGTTTTTGCTGGATATGGCATCGTTGACCCAAGTAAAAATATAAATGACTATGAAAATTTAGAAGTGAAAGGAAAATTAGTGGTGGTATTAGATGGTGGCGGATCTGCTCCAGCAGCTGCTGCTGGTGGAAGAAGCATGTTTAACAACCCTACATCTTCCTATGCTAAAACAAGAACCGCTTCCACAAAAGGTGCAGCAGGTATAATTATTGTCTCTCCCGACTTCCCAAAAAAATCTCCATCTGAAACCAAAGGGGGTATGTATTTTAAAGCAAATACGACAGCTGCTGGTTTTTTATCGGCGACCATTTCACCAGAAGTAGCTGCAAATATTACACCTATAGTTAGCACAGGTAAATTAACTGTTGCAGATTTCAAGGATATAAAAAAAGCAAACTACCCTGTTGCAATGAATATCGCAGCAAAAAAAGTAACTGAAAATGTAGAAAGTAGTAATGTAATTGGCATCATTCCTGGTACTGATAAAAAAGAGGAGTATGTAATGATTACAGGTCATCATGATCACTTAGGTAAAAGAGGGGATGTTATTTATTATGGTGCTGATGACGATGGCTCAGGTACAGTAAGTGTAATGCAAATTGCAGAAGCATTTGCAGCTGCTGCAAAAAAAGGAAAACAACCAAGACGCACGATTGTATTTATGACTGTAAGTGGTGAAGAGAAAGGATTATGGGGTTCAGAATATTATTCAGAGCACCCCATTTTTCCATTGGATAAAACCACTGTTGATCTAAATATTGATATGGTAGGGCGCGTTGATACAGAGCGTTTAACTGCCGACTCCTTAAACTACGTATATGTAATTGGTCATGATAAACTAAGTACCGACTTACCTGTGATCAATGAAGCAGCAAATAAAGCTTCTAGTAATATCACATTGGATTATAAGTTTGATGATCCTAATGATAAAAATAGAATTTACTATCGCAGCGATCATTACAACTTTGCACGTAAAGGCGTTCCTATCCTATTCTTTTATGATGGTATGTTGCAATCGGATTACCACAAACCAACTGACACAATCGAGAAAATTAATTTTGACCTAATGCAAAAAAGAGTCTTGATGATTTATCACACTGCATGTGAGATGATACAAAGGGAAGATATGTTGAAAAGAGATTTGAAATTGAATATGCCCGGTCGATAATTAAAATGGGCCTTACTGAAATTTAAGGCCCGTTTTAATTTTTTTCTGATAATTTTTTCGGCGCCCCCCATAAACGAGGGCGCCGATTTACTAAATTGAACTTAGAAAAATCATAAGAGGAAAAATAAGAATGCCTCCAAAAAGTTAGTTACTTAATGGGGGCATTTTAATATTATTCAATTGGACTTAGAAAGAAATACAATTATCTGACGAACATTGAACGAAGTGAGCGGAGCGGAAAATAATTCCGTATTTTTTCTAAGTCCAACGGTTAACTTTTTATAACTATTGCCCAAGTATATAAGCAAATATTAATGGCACCACAATCGTGGCATCACTTTCCACAATAAATTTAGGCGTATGAATATCTAATTTACCCCAGGTAATTTTTTCATTTGGTACAGCACCTGAATAAGAACCATAGGAAGTAGTACTATCACTTACTTGACAGAAGTAACTCCAAAACGGAACATCATGCCATTCTAAATCCTGGTACATCATCGGCACTACGCATATTGGGAAATCACCTGCGATACCTCCACCCACTTGGAAAAATCCAACCCCCTTACCGCCGCTATTCGCACGATACCAATCGGTCAATTCCACCATATATTCAATGCCGTTTTTAACCGTACTCGCTTTTAATTCATTTTTAATTACATAGCTCGCAAAAATATTTCCAGTCGTGCTATCTTCCCAACCTGGTACCACAATTGGAATATTCTTTTTAGCAGCAGCTACAATCCAGCTGTCCTTTGGATCAATTTCATAGTATTGTTCTAACTCGCCGCTCAATATAACTTGATACATAAACTCATGAGGAAAATAACGCTCCCCTTTTGCTTCTGCTTGTTTCCAAAACTTCACAATATGCTTTTGTAATCTTCTAAAAGCTTCTTCTTCAGGGATACAAGTATCGGTTACACGGTTATAATGGTTTTCTAATAAATCCCACTCATCCTGTGGGGTTAAATCACGATAGTTAGGCACACGCTTATAATGACTATGTGCAACTAAGTTCATCACATCCTCTTCCAAGTTGGCGCCAGTACAACTAATAATGGCAATTTTATCCTGACGAATCATTTCCGCCAAACTAATGCCTAATTCGGCAGTACTCATAGCACCCGCCAAGCTCACCAACATTTTTCCGCCTTCTAATAAATGGGTTTCATATCCTTTAGCGGCATCCACTAAAGCAGCAGCATTAAAATGTCTGTAATGATGTTCTATAAATTGAGAAACAGGTCCTTTGCTCATTTTTTTGAATTTGAAGCAAAAGTAAATTTTTTTAGTCATAAATAGTACCTTGTGGTACAATTCCTACCTATGAAAGACAGCACCAAAAATCTAGTTTTAGCATTATTGTTAATCGCTGCCCCTTTTGCATATGCGTCCTATGTTTACCCAAGCTTACCTGATACCATCCCTACCCACTTTAATATCAAAGGGGAAGCGGATGCCTATGGCGGTAAAGACAGTATTTTTTTAGGGCCAGGAATCATGGCAGTGGTAGGATTATTTGTATTTGTGCTGTTATCAAATATTAAAAGTTTTGATCCAAAAAGATACAAAGCGGTTGATGATGGCTTATATAAAAAATTTGCGCTTTTTACGGTTGCTTTTTTAAGTATGATCAGCTTTATTATTATTTTTTCAGTAAGTAACCATTCAATTGATATTGGGAAATTATTACTTCCGGCAGTAGGACTTGCCTTTGCTGGATTTGGTTGGTATATGCCGAAACTACATCAAAACTATTTTGCTGGATTTAAATTACCCTGGACTTTAGAAAATGAAGACAACTGGAACGAAACACATAAACTAGCAGGTAAGATATGGAAGTATGGTGGTTTAGCGCAAGCAATTGCCGCTTTATTATTACCCAATATTGCAGGATTTATTGTGTTTTTTAGTATCACTTTAATCATGGTCGTTGTTCCTTCTGTATTTTCTTACCGTATGTTTAAAAGAGGAAATACCATCGTATAATCATTCATGAAAAATTTAGAAGCCAATAACTGGTGCGTCTAGTAATAAAATATAAAGAAAGTCAACAAAAAATAAAATGAGTAATAAAAATAATTTAGGGACAAAATTCATACACGCAGGTGCGCATCCAGATCCAAGTACAGGCGCAATCATGACGCCCATCTATCAAACCTCCACCTATGTGCAATCCGCGCCAGGCGTACATAAGGGTTATGAGTATGCGCGAAGTCAAAACCCTACCCGTTTTGCATTGGAAGAAGCATTTGCAGTAATTGAAAATGGTAAATTTGGTTTGGCCTTTGCGAGTGGTGTTGCAGCAACCGATGCTGTGATGCGCTTACTAGTTCCTGGGGATGAAGTAATTGCTGCACATGATATGTATGGTGGTTCATTTCGTTTGTTTTCAAAAGTGCATGAAAAAATGGGTATTAAATTTATCTATGTGGATACTTCTAATGCAGCTAATGTTGCCAATGCCATAACACCCGCTACTAAATTGATTTGGGTAGAAACGCCTACAAATCCATTGATGAATATTACAGACATTGCAGCGGTAGCCGCTATTGGAAAAAAACACAATTGTATTGTTTTGTGGATAATACTTTCGCCTCCCCTTATTTACAAAATCCATTGGATGATGGAGCGACCATTGTCATGCATTCAGCTACCAAGTATTTAGGCGGGCATAGCGATGTAATACAAGGA
>JBEATG010000128.1:0-2987 GCA_041162035.1 Bacteroidota bacterium | reverse complement strand
ATTAATATTAGAATCAACTAGTTTTTAATACTATTTGATTTGCGTCATTTTGTAATCTACCCTTACCTTGCCTTTGGAAATATCATTCAACTTGCCTTGTAAAATTTTTCTGCGCAAAGGCTTTAAATAATCAATGAACAATTTTCCTTGAATGTGATCATATTCATGTAAAATAACTCTTGCGGACATCCCATTAAAAGTTTCTGTATGTGCAACAAAATTTTCATCCATATAACTTAAAGTAACCTCCGCTGGTCTTAATACATCTTCTCTGATTTTTGGGATACTCAAACAACCTTCATTGTATATCCATTCAACGCCACCTGTAGAGATTATTTGTGGATTGATGAATACTTTTTTAAATCCTGGGGCATCTAGATAAGTTTCATCTTCGGGTTCCTTGCTTTCAAAAATTTGCGCACTATCCATGACAAATAAACGAATATTTTTATTCACTTGTGGCGCAGCCAATCCTACCCCATTACTTTCATACATGGTTTCCCACATATCGGCAATGACTTTTGTCAAATTAGGATAATCCGCATCAATCGGCTCACTCACTTTTCGAAGTATAGCTGCTCCATAAGCAACAATAGGTAAAATCATATTTTCATCTTTATTTAAAAAACTGGAATACCCTTACAGATATTGGGTGCAAAGTTATCAATAAATGGCGGTTTTAGGAGCGGTAGGACAGATATTCCTGCAATAACATGGTGGCTGCCACCAAATCAATGTTTTTCTTATCACGTCGATCCACTTTTTTCATGCCCATTTCTACCATGGCCCGCACTGCATTTTTGGAACTGTATCTTTCATCCACCGTAACCACAGGGATGGTAGGGAATTTTTTTTCAAGTTCCAGAATGGCTTTTTTTACCAAAGGCGTAGCGTGTGTTGGGGTATTATCCAAATTAAGGGGCTCTCCAATTAAAATGAGTTCCACTTCTTCCTTCTTAAAATAATCCGCTAAAAAAGTATATAGGTTTTTGGTCTCCACTGTTAATAATGCAGTCGCAATAATTTGAAGTGGATCAGTCACTGCTAAGCCACATCTTTTTCCACCATAATCTATACAAATAATTCTAGGCAAGGTTAATTTATTAATCTGGTTAAAGATACATTTGAATAAGCATGGCGCCAATTACAAAAATACTAAATACAATACTCGCTATTCCATTAGCGGTCATAAATGCCAGGTTTACTTTACTAAGGTCATACGGCTTTACAATACTTTGTTGGTAAATCAACATCCCAATAAAAATAAGCAGGCCTAATAAGTACAAATAATGAAAGCCGCCTACAAAATATGCAGCAATAACAAGTGATGCTGATAAAACATGAAGTACACGTGAAATACTTAATGATTGTTTTAAGCCCCACTGACTTGGTATGGAATACAAGGATTGTGATTGATCAAAATCAATATCCTGTAATGCATAAATGATATCAAAGCCACTTACCCAAAAAATGACAGCAAATGAAAATAATAATGGTAATACATCAAAGCTGCCCGTCACCGCTAAGTAAGCACCGATGGGCGCTAAGGACAAACCGATACCTAATACCAAATGACATAAATAAGTAAATCGTTTGGTATAACTATAAAATAAAATCACAAACAACGCAACGGGTGATAAATAAAAACAAATGGAATTGATAAAATAAGTAGCCGTAATAAAAATGGCCATATTAATACCAATAAATACCAAGGCTTTTTCTGCCTTAATAATACCTGCAGGTATTTCTCTAATGGCAGTGCGCGGATTTAATTTATCAAAATGCCTATCCAAATAGCGATTAAAGGCCATGGCAGTAGAACGAGCCGTGACCATGCATACCAATACTAAAATAAATTTTAGCCATACTTGATCCACAGTAGTTTGGTGTATAAAATGATAACGCAATCCCAACACAAATCCTATCAATGCAAATGGCATTGCAAAAATAGTATGCGAAAATTTGACTAAACTTAAATAATTTTTTACTTGACTCATTGTTATTGTTTTACGAACGCACTAATTCCCAAAGCACCACCGCTGCGGCAACTGAAATATTTAAGGAATGTTTCATCCCCCATTGTGGTATTTCAATGACGCCATCACAAAGCGCGATTACTTCCGCATCCACCCCATCCACTTCATTCCCAAAAACCAAGGCAATGGGCGTATCCGATTTTTCAAATTTATTCAATGGAATACTTCCTTCCGTTTGTTCAATGGCATACACTTTATACCCCTGTGTTTTTAACTCCTTTACTGCCTGAGTGGTTTGCTCATAATACAACCAATCCACTGAATCAGTGGCACCGAGTGCTGTTTTATGAATATCCCGATGCGGGGGTTGCGGGGTAAACCCACACAAACAAATCCCATTGATTAAAAAGGCGTCGGCGGTTCTAAAAACACTACCCACATTGTGCATGCTTCTGATTTGGTCCATCACCACTACAATTGGCTTTTTAGGAGCTTCTTTAAAGTCGGCAACTGACATCCTTCCAAGCTCATCCATGCTTAATTTACGCATACGCAAAAGTACGCTTTTTATGAAAAATTATGTAGGTTTGTCACCCATGGCAAAATCTAGTTCCGATACCCCGCTTATGCAGCAGCATAGGGCTATTAAGCAAAAATACCCTGATGCCATCTTGCTTTTTAGGGTGGGTGATTTTTATGAAACATTTGGGGAAGATGCGGTGATATCCTCCAAGGTTTTGGGTATTACCTTAACCAAACGAAATAATGGAGCTGCCTCCAGTAGTGAATTAGCCGGATTTCCACACCACTCGCTAGATACTTATTTACATAAGTTGGTGAAAGCCGGGCACCGAGTGGCCATATGCGATCAACTGGAAGATCCTAAAACCGTCAAAGGGATTGTAAAACGTGGCGTTACTGATATGCTCACCCCTGGTATTGCCACTAATGACAAATTGCTAGAGCATAAAAACAATAATTTTCTTGCCGCTATTTATGTTGAAAATGAAA
>JBEATG010000114.1:0-5192 GCA_041162035.1 Bacteroidota bacterium | reverse complement strand
TGCGGTGGTTGTCAATGGCAGATGTTACCTTATGATCAGCAGTTGGTTTACAAACACAAACAGGTTTTTGATAATTTAACCCGCATTGCTAAAATACCCTTACCTCCAATCCCACCCATTTTAGGGGCGAAGGAAACACAGGGGTATCGCAATAAAGTAGAATACACCTTTGCAACAGAAAAGTTTATACCCTTTGAGGAGTTCAAAGCGATGAAAGCAGCAGGTCTTGAACCTATTAAATCGATTGGAGCTGGCGGTTTTCACGCAAGAGGTTTTTTTGAAAAAGTAGTCGAGATAGATACCTGTTACTTACAATCTGAACCGACGAATGAAATAAGAAAAACAGCAGTTCAGTTTGCGATGGACAATGAAATGCCTTTTTATAATATCAAACAACATCAAGGTTGGCTTCGTAATATGTTTATCCGCAATACCACCAAAGGGGAGTGGATGGTGAATATCATTTTGGGATACGATGGCGGTGAAAAAAGAGAAGCCTTACTTGATTTATTTTTGAAAAAATTTCCTCAAATCACAACGCTATTATATACCATCAATGAAAAGCGCAATGATAGTATGCAGGATTTGGTGCCGCAGGTATATTTTGGCAATGGTTATATCACAGAGTCCTTAGAAAATTTTGATTTTAAAATAAGTCCTAAATCTTTTTTTCAAACCAATTCAAAACAAGCGGAAAGCTTATACCAGGTTACGCGCAGCTTTGCTGAGTTGACCGGTAAGGAAGTGGTGTATGATTTGTATTGTGGTACAGGAAGTATTGGTATTTTTTGCAGTCAAGAAGCTAAAAAAATTATTGGGGTGGAAGTAGTCGCTGATGCCATTGAAGATGCGAAGGAAAATGCCCGCATTAATAATTTAACACAAACCGCATTTTTTGCTGGAGATGTTATTGATATTTGCGATGATGCATTTTTTGACACCCATGGCAAACCAGATGTCATTATTACAGATCCACCACGCGCGGGCATGCACGATAAATTAGTCAAAAAGTTATTAGAGATACAGGCGCCGTTAATTGTTTATGTAAGTTGTAATCCTGCAACCCAGGCGCGTGACTTATCTTTATTAGGTGAAAAGTATACGGTGACTAAAATACAGCCGGTGGATATGTTTCCACATACCTTACATATTGAAAATGTAGTGCAATTAAAACGAACCGATTTATTATAAAATATATTACGAATGAATCAATTTAGGCCCACCCGATTTGAGGTTTTACCTACCATCATTAAAAATTTATTAATTATTAATGGCTTGGTTTTTTTAGCTCAAAATACATTTGGCGGCCCCATGAGTAGTTTTTCAATTGAAAACTATTTTGCATTACACGCATGGCAAAGCGAACTGTACCAACCATGGCAATTGGTTACCCATATGTTTTTACATGGTGACTTTGGCCATATTTTAGGAAACATGTTTGCTCTTTGGATGTTTGGTTCAATTCTTGAAAATGTATGGGGACCTAAGCGCTTTTTATTATTTTATTTTTTATGTGGTTTGGGCGCAGCGGTGATACACTTGCTTATTTTATCCTATGAGTTTATACCCTTAAGCAATGAGTATCAAACTTTATTAACCTTAAGTAAATCCAATTCGCCAGGCTTTGCGGATGCTGTATTAAAATATGCACAAACCCATCGCATACCACTCAGTCGCATTTTAAGTGATAACAAAGTGAGCTTGTCTACACCGGGACTAGCACCTGAATTGATGGAGTTAATCACTACTTATTATAATAAAACCATCAACACTGCCACCTTAGGCGCAAGTGGTGCCGTGTTTGGTATATTGATCGCGTTTGTATATTTATTTCCTAATACCCATATCTATATTTATTTTCTATTTCCCATTAAAGCAAAGTGGTTAGGTATTTTATATTTTGCATTTGAATTATATAAAGCGTTGGAAAATTCAGCGGGCGATAATGTAGCAAGATGGGCTCATGTGGGCGGCGCTATTGTTGGTTTTGTATTGGTGTATTTATGGAAGAAAAAGGGGAACTCGTATT
The DNA here is from genome assembly GCA_041162035.1 of Bacteroidota bacterium. GTDB lineage: Bacteria > Bacteroidota > Bacteroidia > Chitinophagales > Chitinophagaceae > Sediminibacterium. Next base: position 3,163 of record JBEATG010000114.1, on the reverse strand, counting down.
TATAATCGTTGATTAAATAAGCAGATATGCAATCAGGTTCAAATCAAAAACCATTATTAGGGGCTGACAACAATGCACTGGTTGCTTTAATTGCAATCAATTTGATGGCATTTGTGCTTTTGGGATTTTTTAAAGTAATTTATTTTTTAGACGGAACTTCTATTGAATTATTTTATAAAAATATATTTCATTTATTTACCTTACCCACCAGCGGTGATCAATGGCTTACACAAGCATGGAGTTTGTTTACTTTTAATTGGATACATGATGGCTTTTGGGAATTATTTATCAATATGATTTGGTTAACTGTATTTGGATATGTGTTACAAATGAACCAATCCAATAAGCATTTGTTTCCTATATATTTTTACGCAGGCTTAATGGGTGGGATTGCCTACATCGCTATGTCCTTTGGTCTGGGATCAAATTTTATTTCCTTCCCATTAATGGGTGCGAGTATGAGTGTGACTGCGGTAGTGGTTGCTACCACTTTCATCGCACCTCGGTTTAAATTAATTGCTAATATTGGCAGTGGCATTCCTCTATGGATGCTTAGCCTCCTCTATTTTGCATTACAAGTTGCAATGCTTACAAAATATCAAATTGCCAATACCTTAGTAGCAGTGATATCGGTTGGTATGGGCCTTGTTTATGTGTTGTTATTAAAAAAGGGGGTTGATTTAGGAAAATGGATGCATAATTTATTACATTGGTTAAACAAAAGTGCAGCACCAAAAACCAATGGCTAAAAAATCACGCATAAGACGCATCGGTAAAAAAATATTTTTAATATTACAGCTGCTACTGACCTTTTTATTTTTATACCCATTATTTATAAAACCGCTTCCATTCATTTGGATCAATGGTTTTTTAGGATTGCTCGCCCCTTATATTGTTATTGCACAACTACTCTTATTTATTTTTTGGTTGTTGGCAAAACCTTGGCTATCGCTCATCCCCTTACTTACATTAGTCATCGGTTGGGAAACCCTATTTTCCTTGGTGGCTTGGCATCCAGGTATGTCCATGGCACAAAAAAAGAAAGAGGATATATGTCGTGTGATTAGCTGGAATGTGAAAGGGTTTAATGGCAACCAGGCAACAAGCACTTTAAAATTACGCACACAGGATATTGCGTATTCCATTCAAAAATGGAATCCGGACATTATATGTATGCAGGAGTACAACACCAATGATCGGCCGAATGATATTGCCAATCACGCCACTTACTTCAATAAAAATTATCCCTATAATTATTTTTCCAAGGATATTCAGATTGCGGATAAATCTTATTTTTTAGGCTGTATTATTTTTTCAAAGTATCCGATCATAAAAGCACAACGCATTGCCTATACCAATCAGGAATCCTTAATTTATGTTGATTTGTTAAGAGGAGATGATACCATTCGTGTTTTTACTACGCACTTGGCTTCCTATCGCTTTAAAGAGAATGATTTTATTGCTTTAGCAGCAACGGCAGATGCCAACGCAATTGATATTAATGGAAAAAAAGGAGTGCTTCGAAAAATGCGTAATGCATTTGTAGAACGTGCAGTACAAGCACAAACGGTAAAAAAATATTTAGATGAAAGTCCCTATCCGAGCATCATCACAGGCGATTTTAATGATGTACCAAGCTCCTATACCTACAAAACAATCAAGGGTGATTGGTCTGATTCTTTTTTAGAAAAGGGATTTGGTATTGGTGCATCTTATTTGGGGATTTCACCTACCCTTCGTATTGATTATATCTTATCTAATGCATCTTGGAAAACGAAGGGCTGGGAATCATTGGACGAAAACTTAAGTGATCATCATATGATCATGGCCGACCTACAATTGATTAAGAATTAACCTTAATTATTTATTGAAAATAAAATATCTTTGAGGCAATACTCATTATGCCACTTAAGATATACAACTCACTAACACGTCAAAAGGAAGTTTTTGAACCATTAAATGCACCCAATGTGGGCATGTATGTTTGTGGACCTACTGTAAGTGGCGAAAGTCATTTAGGACATGCACGTCCGTTTATCACTTTTGATGTGGTGTATCGCTTTTTAATGCATCTAGGATACAAAGTGCGCTATGTAAGAAATATTACAGATGCAGGACATTTTGAAGAAGAAGGAAAAGTAGCAGATGATAAGATTGCTTCAAAAGCAATTTTAGAAAAATTAGAACCCATGGAGCTGGTGCAAAAGTACACGCACTTGTATCATTGGGCCATGGATCAGTTTAATAATTTACCGCCAAGTATCGAGCCAACTGCTACCGGACATATTATTGAACAAATAGAAATGATTAAAAAAATTATGCAGGATGGTTATGCATATGAAGCAAATGGCTCTGTATATTTTGATGTATTAAAATACAATGAGGACTATTCTAAAAAAAATCAACCTTATGGTATTTTAAGTGGTCGTAATTTGGAAGACCAATTGGATACGACCCGTGAGTTAGATAATCAAGACGAGAAAAAAAATAAAGTTGATTTTGCTTTATGGAAAAAAGCACCGGTGGAACATATCATGCGTTGGCAAAGCCCCTGGGGGGAAGGCTTTCCGGGTTGGCATATAGAATGTTCCGCAATGGCTACAAAGTATTTAGGTAAAAAGTTTGATATACATGGTGGTGGCATGGATTTACAATTTCCACACCATGAATGTGAGATTGCACAAAGTACGGTATGCAATCATGAAATTCCTGCACGCTATTGGATGCATAATAATATGATTACGATCAATGGTCGTAAAATGGGAAAGAGTTATAATAATGTAATTAAGTTAAGTGAATTGTTTTCTGGGAATCATCATGAGCTAACGCAAGCGTATACGCCCATGACAGTTCGCTTTTTTATATTGCAAAGCCAATACAGAGGTACACTTGATTTTAGTAATGAAGCTTTACAGGCTTCTGAAAAAGCGTTGCGTCGATTGATGGAAGCCTATGAGTGGTTAAAGGCACAAAGTTTTGTTGCAGGCGCAACCGCTAAGGACGACAATTTGGATACCCAAGTAAATACTTGGCTGAAGGAGCTTACTGCGTTTATGGAGGATGATTTTAATACCGCAAAAGTGGTCGCTAATTTATTTGAAATCATTCCTACCATTAATTCATTAAAGGACAAACACATTTCGATAGATGCGTTATCCGGGGC
>JBEATG010000090.1:0-4157 GCA_041162035.1 Bacteroidota bacterium | reverse complement strand
AACTATCCAAATAAAAGGGGGTATTTATTTTCCCCATTGAAATACCATCTAAATGCTTCATCTTCAAATAAGAAGTACATTTGTGTAAACTCAAACTGATGGCGGATTATAAAGATAAAATAGTTGTAATTACCGGTGGTTCTGACGGTATTGGGAAAGCTTTAGTAGCGCAGTTTTTGGCGCTTGGTGCAAAAGTTGCGACCTGTGGACGCACCCAATCCAAGCTTGATGAACTAGCGAGTGAATTTAATTCACCTAATTTAATCGTATTTGCTGCAGATGTAAGTAAACAAGTTGATTGTGATTCATTGATTGCAAAAACAGTTAAGGAGTGGGGAACTATCGATATATTGATCAATAATGCAGGTATTTCCATGCGCGCTTTGGTGAAAGAAGTGTCCATTGACACTTTAAAAAATGTAATGGATATCAATTTTTGGGGCTCCGTATATTGCACCAAGGCTGCTTTGCCTTTTATTACCCAAAACAAAGGGGTGATTGTGGGGGTTTCAAGTATTGCAGGATATAGAGGGCTTCCTGGACGAAGCGGGTATTCTGCTTCAAAATATGCCTTAAACGGCTGGCTGGAGGCATTAAAAACGGAATTATACGGATCAGGTACCCATGTGATGTGGGTTTGCCCTGGATTTACCACTTCAAATATTAGAAATGCGGCATTGGACAAAGATGCAAAAGCGCAGGGGGAATCACCTATGGATGAGGGTGAAATGATGTCCTCTGAAGTCTGTGCTACTCATATTATTACTGCTATCGGGAAACGTAAGCGAACCTTGGTATTGACATTTACTGGCAAAAGAACCGTATTTATGAATAAGTTTTTCCCTGCTTGGGCGGATAAATTAGTGCATCAATTCTTTTTTAAGGAAGGCAAATTAGTGAAGTAAATGGGACTGTTGAAAAGTGCGTAATAAATTAATAACCATCTATTTAAAATATACTGCTTAAATATTCGTTACAATTAAGATATGCCCGTTATAACATTAACATCAGATATTGGCCAAGCCGATTTTATTATTGGCGCTGTTAAAGGGCAAATATTGTCAACGATTCCGGATTGTACCATCGCTGATATAACGCATTATCTTTCTTCAAAAGATTACCAACAAGGGGCGTATATTTTTAATAATGCAGCAAAGTATTATCCAAAAGGGACCGTACATATTGTAATGGTTAATTTTTTTCAAAATCCACAGGAGCATGTGTTGTTTGCGCATTTTAATGGGCACTTTTTTATCGTACCGGACAACGGATTTTTAACCATGATGCTGGGATTAAAACCAGTGGATATTGTTAAAATAAATTGCAAAGGTGCTACCACTTTCATTCAAATGTTGGATCGCGTTGTAGAATCGGTTGCTTACTTTTTTGCATCTGGTAATTTATTAGATGCAGGAGAACCAGCGACTGAAATTTTAGAAATTTATCCAATGCAGCCAACCATTAGTCCAAATTGGATGGAAGGACAAATTTTATTCATTGATCAGTTTGAGAATGTTGTGGTGAATATTCGCAAGGAAGAATTTGACTTACATGCAAAAGGACGATCCTTTAAAATTGTATTTACGCGCAATGAAACCATCGAAGTGTTGCGCAGCAATTATGGGGATGTTCCGGTAGCAGATAAAATGGCATGGTTTAACTCCGCAGGTTATTTAGAAATAGCAGTGAGGGGCGGTAATATGGCAGGCTTATTTGGTTTGAGTAAATACGATGAAAACCAGCATAATAAGCAACGTCCGAACGATAATAAATGGTTTTTCCAAATGGTGCGGGTTTTCTTTGAGTAAGCCAGTGGCTTTAGGCGGTCAATTAGGCAATGAATAGTTTTTTGTTTTGCCTTTTTGGGGGTATTTTTGCTCCTCTTTAAATTAATAAAATAAGTTATACAATGGCATACGACGTAATTGTTATTGGTAGTGGTCCTGGGGGTTATCCTGCAGCCATCCGTGCTTCTCAATTAGGCTTAAAAGTGGCTATTATTGAAAAAGAAAGTTTGGGGGGTGTTTGTTTAAACTGGGGATGTATTCCTACCAAGGCTTTGATCAAAAGCGCACAAGTATATGATTATGTAAAACATAGTGCGAACTATGGCATTACAACAACTGGTGTAAACCATGATTTTGGCGCGGTAATTAAGCGTAGTCGTGGGGTAGCAGATAAAATGAGTAAGGGTGTTCAATTTTTGATGAAGAAGAATAAGATTGATGTGATCATGGGTTATGGCAAAGTAATGTCAAAAGGGAAAGTAGAAGTAAAAGATGCAGAAGGTAAAACACAGATCATTGAAACTAAATATATCATCATTGCAACAGGTGGCCGCAGTCGTGAATTACCTAATTTAAAGCAAGATGGTAAAAAAGTAATTGGCTATCGGGAAGCAATGGTTTTGCCAACGCAACCTAAAAGCATGATCATTGTTGGAAGTGGCGCGATAGGCGTTGAGTTTGCGTATGTATATAATAGTATGGGAACCAAAGTGACGATTGTTGAATTTTTGCCAAGAATTGTTCCTGTAGAAGATGAGGATATTTCAAGAGAATTAGAAAAACAATATCGCAAACAAGGAATTGAAATTATGACAAATGCTTCTGTTGAATCCTTGGATACTTCAGGTGCATTAGTTAAAGCAAAAGTGAAACAACTAGACGGATCTTTTGTCACCTTGGAAGCGGACATTGTTTTAAGTGCAGTGGGTGTGGTATCAAATATTGAAAATATTGGATTGGAGCAAAATGGGATTAAGGCAGACAAGGGTCGTGTCATTGTAGATAAATTTCAACAAACAAGTGTCGCAGGTATTTATGCCATTGGGGATTGTTCTCCGGGTCAAGCATTAGCGCACGTTGCAGCGAAGGAAGGAATTAACGCAGCAGAGCATATTGCTTATCAAGAAAAAAAGCACGCACATTTACCGGAGGGCATTGATTATAATAATATTCCAGGCTGTACCTATTGTATTCCTGAAATTTCAAGTGTGGGTTATACTGAAAAAGCGGCAAAGGAAGCAGGCTATGAAATTAAAGTGGGTAAGTTTCCTTTCATGGCAAGTGGAAAAGCAAGTGCTGCTGGCGCAACAGAAGGTTTTGTGAAAGTAATATTTGATGCAAAGTATGGCGAATTTTTAGGCTGCCATATGATTGGAATGAATGTGACTGAAATGATTGCTGAAGCAGTAGTGGCGCGCAAGTTGGAAACAACAGCACATGAAATATTAAATGCAATACATCCGCACCCAACCATGAGTGAAGGATTAAAAGAGGCAGTAGCAGCGGCGTATGGTGAAGCAATTGATATCTAACTAGACAAAAAATATACCAATGGCTCGTGATTCAAAAAATTTGAATGCGAGCCATTTTTTAATCATTGGAGAAATAAACTTTTAAGTAAAAGTTGAAAATAATGCAACATTGCAAATAGCATGAAGTACGACAAGGAAATTAACAGGCGAAAAACATTCGCCATTATCTCTCACCCGGATGCAGGTAAAACTACTTTGACTGAAAAGTTGTTATTGTTTGGTGGTGCTATTCAAACAGCAGGGGCAGTTAAAAGTAATAAGATTAAAAAGCATGCGACCAGTGACTTCATGGAAATTGAAAGACAAAGAGGTATCTCGGTGGCCACTTCGGTGATGTCATTTGAGTATCAAAATATTTTAATTAATTTATTGGATACACCGGGGCACAAGGATTTTGCGGAAGATACCTATCGAACTTTAACGGCAGTGGATAGTGTCATATTGGTGATTGATAGTGTGAATGGGGTTGAGCCGCAAACAAGGAGGTTAATGGAAGTGTGCCGTATGCGAACAACGCCAGTGATTGTTTTTATTAATAAGATGGATCGAGATGGTAAAAATCGTTTTGACTTATTGGAGGAATTAGAAAATGAATTAAAATTATCCTTACACCCGATGACTTGGCCCATTAATAGTGGAAAGGAATTTAAGGGGGTATATAATTTACATGATAAAAATTTAAGGTTATTTGCAGCAAGTACAAAAGCGGAAGAGGAAGATATTGTTGCGATTCAAGATTTAGCAAGTCCAGTGTTACAGGAAAAAATAGGAGAACGAGATGCGGCAGTATTGAGAGAAGATGTGGAGTTAATTGATGGCGTTTATGGTGCGTTAAATG
>JBEATG010000304.1:0-4505 GCA_041162035.1 Bacteroidota bacterium | reverse complement strand
GGTGAGTGTCATTTGCAAGATTTAAGTTTTGAACATGGAAAGTCAGGCACACGCTATGAATTTCAAAGACGCACCTTTAAAAAACATGATTTAGGAAAGCATATTCAATTGCATATGACGCGTTGCATTTTATGTTACCGTTGTGTTTTCACTGCTGATCAATTAACCAATAAAAGAGCGCATGGTATTTTAGATAGAGGGGATCATGCTGAAATTGCTACGCATATTGAAAAAAGTTTGGACAATGAATTTATAGGTAATGTGATTGATGTTTGTCCAGTGGGTGCTTTAACAGATAAAACTTTCCGTTTTAAAAATAGGGTATGGTTTTTAAAACCAATGGATGCACACCGAGATTGTCCAAGCTGTTCGGGTCGTGTTACTTTATGGAATAGAGGAGATGAAGTTTATAGAGTTACTGCACGCAAGGATCAATGGGGTGAAATTGAAGATACGCCCGAGGGAAAGCCAGGATGGATTTGTAACACTTGTCGTTTTGATAAAAAACAAACAACGGACTGGGTGATTGAAGGACCGCGTGAAATAAGTAGGCAATCAGTCATTGCACAAGGGCATTATGCTGGTAATATTGGAACCACTATACCAACGGAAACTTTTGCAGCAATCAACAATGGCAGAACGCCGCATTTGTTAATGGACATTCATAGTGAGAGTGAAGTGAATCAGCCCAATATACACTTAGGTGAAAACGAAGGGCCATCGAATGGTGCAACTTTTAACAATAATATTAATAACGCCTAATTAAAATAGTATGACACTTCTTTCATTCGATTGGGCTTTGGTTATTGAAAAATTAATACTAATTGTAATTATTGTATTGACGACTTTATTAATTACTTTATACACCACATTTGGTGAGCGTAAAGTAGCAGCCATATTACAAGACAGACCAGGACCTAATAGGGCAGGCCCGTTTGGTTTATTGCAACCATTAGCAGATGGTTTGAAATTAATCATGAAGGAGGAAATTATTCCAACAAGTGCAAGTAAGTGGTTATTTATTTTAGGACCAGGTATAGCGATGACTGCGAGCTTAATGACATCAGCAGTAATACCCTGGGGCACGGACATACATATATTTGGACGAACCATTGCATTGCAAGTAGCCGATGTAAATATTGGCATCTTATACATTTTCGCTGTAGTAAGTATGGGTGTATACGGGATTATGATTGGTGGATGGGCTTCGAATAATAAATTTTCTTTGATGTCTGCATTACGTGCGGCATCACAAGCCATCAGCTATGAAATTGCAATGGGATTAGCACTGATTGCATTATTAATGACCACAGGCAGCTTAAGTTTAAAAACAATTGTAGCGGATCAAGCAGCTGGGAATTGGTGGAATGTGGTATACCAACCATTGGGCTTTATTATATTTTTTATTTGTGCAATGGCCGAGTGTAATCGTACCCCCTTTGATTTACCTGAGGCAGAAAATGAATTAAACTTTGGATACCATCAGGAATATTCATCAATGAAATTAGGATTTTACTTATTCGCTGAATATGTAAATATGATTATGAGTAGTGCAATTATGGCATCCATGTATTTTGGGGGTTATGATTTACCATTTTTTGACGAGACAACAGTAGCACCCAATATTGCAGCCATGATAGGCGTGGGAACCTTACTTATTAAAATAGTGCTATTTGTATTTTTATTCATGTGGATTCGTTGGACCATCCCGAGATTCAGGTATGATCAATTGATGAATTTAGGTTGGAAGACGATGATCCCATTGGCTTTATTGAATATGTTATTAACGGGGGCTTTAATATTAGCGAAACTTTAATTTAAAAAACTGTACGAATATTTAACATGCAAACATTAACAAACAAAGCACTAGCCGTTCAAAGACAACCCATGACTTTTTGGGAGCGCTTGTACTTGATTAATATTATAAAGGGCATGATGATTACATTTAGTCATATGTTCAAAAAACAACCGACCATCAGATACCCTGAACAAAAAAGGGAATTTAGTCCGGTGTTTAGAGGCTTACATGTTTTAAATAGAGACGAGGAAGGGCGTGAAAGATGTACTGCATGTGGTTTATGTGCAGTGGCTTGTCCAGCGGAAGCCATTACAATGGAAGCGGCAGAAAGAATGGAAGGAGAAGAAAATATATATAGGGAAGAAAAATACGCTGCTAAATATGAGATCAACATGTTGCGTTGTATTTTTTGTGGACTATGTGAAGAAGCTTGCCCTAAGGACGCTATTTACTTAAGTGAAACTTTTGCACCAGCAAATTACACGCGCAAAGGTTTTATCTATGACAAAAATGATTTATTAATTCCAAATCCATTGACCAACGCAACCGATTATGCGAAGGCGAAAGGAGTACAAGCATAAATAATTATGAGTATCATTCAAATTTTATTTTTTGCATTATCCGCTTTTGCGATAGGGAGCGCTATTATGGTGCTGGTCAGTAAAAATCCAATTCACAGTGTACTTTGGTTAATATTGGTATTTTTTGCGATTTCAGGTCATTACATATTATTAAATGCACAATTTCTAGCTATTGTAAACATCATCGTATATGCGGGCGCTATCATGGTTTTGTTTTTGTTTGTAATCATGCTGATTAATGTGAAAAAGGATAGTGAGCCGCAAAAACAATTTTTAGTAAAACTGCTTGGGGTGCTTGCCGGTGGTAGTTTCTTAACCTTGTTAGTGGCATTAGTAAAACAAACTGCGCAAATTCAAGGAAGGAATTTGTTAATGAAGGATGGCGTTATTGGACTCATTCATCCTTTAGGAAAAGCGTTATTCACCGACTACGTTGTTCCATTTGAAATAAGCAGTATTTTGTTTTTAAGTGCAATGGTGGGAGCAGTAATAATTGGAAAAAAATAAATTTATTCGGTATGCCTATACAATATTATATCTATTTATGTTTAGCGCTTTTTAGCATTGGTGTTACAGGTGTATTAACACGTCGCAATGCAATAGTGGTTTTTATGTGCATTGAGCTTATGTTGAATGCAGTAAACCTATTATTGGTCGCCTTCTCTAAAATGTTTCATGGTTATGCGTTGGTTCAGAATGCAGCATCAACAACAGGAATAGATGCGCAAATATTTGTATTTTTTATTATGGTGGTAGCAGCAGCTGAAGTAAGTGTGGGATTGGCAATTATTGTAATGATGTATCGCAATACACATTCAGTAGATATCAATTTTTTAAATAGATTAAAAAATTAACGCAATGGGAATAATGAAAGTGTTGGTAGGGTTGATCATATTATGGCCACTTGCTGGATTTCTATTCAATGGGTTGGGACGCAACTATTGGAGTAAAAAGGTAATTGCAGCTAAAGCAACAGGCTATATTGTAGCCTCATTTATCGCAAGCATTTTTGCTTTTATACATGTACAAGAGCATGGCGCCATCAGTGTTCATTATTTTGATTTTATCAATACAGCAACCATTAAAATCCCATTTGATTTTAAAGTAGATGCATTATCATCCCTGTTTTTATTAGTCATTACGGGTGTGGGCTCCTTGATTCATTTATATTCGACTGCTTACATGAAAGAGGAGTCGTCATCGCATTATGCAAGGTATTTTGCTTATTTGAATTTATTTATCTTTTCGATGTTGTTATTGGTTCTAGGAGATAACTACGTAATTATGTTTATCGGATGGGAAGGTGTTGGTTTATGTTCCTATTTGTTAATTGGCTATTGGTTTACCAATGGCGATTTTAATTATGCGGCTAAGAAGGCTTTTATTATGAATCGTATCGGGGATTTGGGTTTTTTATTAGCGATATTTTGGATCATTTTCAAGTTGGGTTCAGTAAGCTATAGCGAAGTACTCACTGCCCAAAGTTTGGCTAAATTAAGCAGTGCAGATATTACAGGAATTACTTTATTACTATTTGTTGGTGCCATGGGAAAGAGTGCACAGATACCTTTATTTACTTGGCTTCCTGATGCAATGGCAGGTCCAACCCCTGTATCTGCGTTAATACATGCCGCAACCATGGTGACAGCAGGTATCTATATGATTACACGTAGTAATATTTTATTTAGTCATAGTGAAATCACACAAACAGTCATTGCCATCATCGGTATTAGTACAGCTTTATTAGCGGCGACAATTGCGATCAAACAAAACGATATCAAAAAAGTATTGGCCTATTCAACAGTAAGTCAATTGGGTTATATGTTTTTAGGATTAGGCGTAGGTGCTTATTCAGGTACAGTTTTTCATGTAATAACACATGCGTTTTTTAAAGCTTTATTATTCTTAGGTGCAGGTTCGGTTATTCATGCCATGCATCACGAGCAAGACATTCGTAAAATGGGGGGATTAAAATCAAAATTACCCATTACACATATTACTTTTTTAATAGGTTGTATCGCCATTGCTGGCGTGCCTCCATTTAGTGGCTTCTTTTCTAAAGATGAAATACTTGCTGCGGCTTTTGCGAAAAGTCCGGTGTATTGGGTATTAGGTGTGATTGGTGC
>JBEATG010000276.1:0-3076 GCA_041162035.1 Bacteroidota bacterium | reverse complement strand
TTTTGATGAAATAAAAATTGATACTTCTTTTGCTAAAGATAATTTACCAACGCGTAAGCCAGGTATTGGTCTTGTTAAGCATTTAATGAGCAATGAAAATTTTGATATTGCAAATTCTTTTGTCATTGGCGATAGATGGAGTGATATATTATTAGCAAAAAATATAGGATGTAAAGCGATTTATTTTAAATCGGGTATTCATGCACTTACTGCTGAGCAAGCAATTGAATACAAAGACACTATTGCATTGGAAACTGAAAGTTGGGCAGCCATCTATTCTTTTTTAAAATTAGGGTTACGAAAAGTCCAACATGAAAGAAATACGAAGGAAACCAAAATTAGTATTTCATTAAATATGGATGGAAGCGGCCAAGCGGATATTCAAACAGGATTGGGATTTTTTGATCATATGTTGGAGCAAATCGCAAGACATGGTTCCATCGATTTGGCGATTAAATGTGATGGTGATTTGCATATTGATGAGCACCATACCATTGAAGATGTCGGTATTGCTTTGGGAGAAGCCTTTGCTTTAGGTTTATCTGATAAGCGAGGTATGGAAAGGTATGGTTATGCACTTCCTATGGACGAAGCCGAAGCCAAAGTATTAATTGATTTTGGTGGGCGCAACTGGATTGTATGGGATGCTAGCTTTACCCGTGAAAAAGTAGGAGAAATGCCTACTGAAATGTTTTTCCACTTTTTTAAATCATTCAGTGACGCAGCAAAAGCCAACTTAAATGTCAGTTGCAAGGGCGAGAATGAACATCATAAAATTGAAGCCATTTTTAAAGCTTTTGCTAAGGCCATTAAAATGGCAGTGCGTCGCAATCCAAACAGTGACCAATTGCCGAGCACAAAGGGGGTTTTGTAAAAATAGGCCAGCTGGCCCCTGGCTAACAATTGATAGGTTAAACCATACCTTTTTTTGGATTTATAAAGGCATTTTCCTTAAATTTGCATTAAGATGATAAAAACAAACAATATATGGTGGTGGCATACAAAATCCGTTAGGGTATTGTAGTGACATAACTATATTGTCAAATTATACATAAACCCTAACAGCAATGTTGGGGTTTATTTTTTTTACTAAATGAGCAAAGGGAAAATGAAAAAAATTGTAATACAAACGGAAGTCACTAAAATGTTAGCGGATACCTTTACACCGGTAGGTATTTACCTGCGCTTAAGGGATCGTTTTCGTGATACTATTTTATTAGAAAGTACCGATTCGCATGCTTCAGAAAATAGCTATTCCTTTATTGGAGTAAATGCCATTGGCGGAATTGAAATTTCTTCTTTAAATCAGATTGAATATAAATATCCGAACCAAGAGCCTGAAAAAGAAACCATCAATCATGTGCATGATGCACCTGATCGCATTTGGTCCTATATGCAACAATATGAATTAAAGCCAGCCAATTTGAAGGAAGCTTCCTTTGGGCAAGGCTTGTATGGTTATACAACCTATGATGCGATTCCATTTTTTGATTCTATTCAATTTAAAAAGGATGCAGCTATTATTCCTTTAATGCGCTATCGATTGTATCAATACGTGATTGCGTTTAATCATTTTAAAGACGAGATATACATCTGTGAAAATAAAATAGATGGGATTGATTCCGAATATAATGCTTTGATGTCTTTTATTAAAAGTAAGGATGTGCCGCAATATCCTTTTTTCATCAAAGGAGCAGAAAGCGTAAATCAAACGGATGATGAATTTATAAAAGTGGTGAAGCAAGGTATTCAACATTGTATGAGAGGGGATGTGTTTCAGATTGTATTAAGTCGCAGATTTCAACAATCCTTTCAGGGAGATGAATTTAATGTTTATCGCACTTTACGGAATATTAACCCTTCACCGTATTTGTTCTTTTTTGATTACGGTGATTATAAATTGATGGGATCTTCGCCTGAAGCGCAAATAATAATTAAAAATGGCAAAGCGGTGGTGCATCCAATTGCAGGAACTTTTAAAAGAAGTGGGGATGAAACAACAGATGCATTAATGACCCAAAAGTTATTGGATGATCCGAAGGAAAATGCGGAGCATGTGATGTTGGTTGATTTAGCTCGCAATGATTTAAGTAGGGTATGTACCGATGTGCATGTAAAGCATTATCGTCAGGTACATTATTATAGTCATGTGATACATTTAGTAAGTGAGGTAGAAGGAACGCTAGCTAAAGATTCAAATCCATTTCAATTGATTTCAAAGACATTTCCTGCAGGTACATTAAGTGGTGCGCCTAAATTTAAAGCAATGCAGTTAATAGATGGATTGGAACCTACCAAAAGATCCTATTATGGAGGTTGTATTGGCTTTGTAGGTTTTGATGGCAGTTGTAATCAAGCAATCATGATTCGTACTTTTTTGAGTCAGCAAAACACTTTGACTTATCAGGCAGGTGCTGGGGTGGTTGCAGCAAGTGTTCCTGAAAACGAATTGCAGGAAGTGAATAACAAACTCAATGCATTAAAAATGGCGATGGTGATGGCCGAAAAAATACACGAATAAAAACTGAAAAATATTTTGATCTAAATCAAAGTAAAAAAATAATAAAAGGTTAACTCAGACAGAAAAAATTAAGTGAAAATGAAAATATTAGTATTTGACAATTACGATTCCTTTACCTACAACCTGGTGCAATTAATTAAAGAATTAGCACCAAAAGCCGTGGTAGAAGTTTTTCGCAATGATGAGATCGCATTAGAAGCTGTTAAAGCCTATGATAAAATTTTATTATCACCAGGCCCTGGCGTTCCTTCTGAATCAGGCTTATTATTGCCGCTCATTAAGGAATACGCTGCTAGTAAATCTATATTTGGTGTTTGTTTGGGACAACAAGCCATCGGAGAATCATTTGGAGGGCAATTAACTAATTTGTCAAAAGTATACCATGGCATCGCAACCCCTATTGAATTAACAACCCCTTCGGTATTATTTGAAGGCTTACCTGCTAAATTTAGTGTGGGACGATACCATAGTTGGGTAGTGGACGAAAAAAACTTCCCTACTGATTTGATTATTACTTCGAAAGATGAAAATGGATATATCATGTCCTTGGAGCAC
>JBEATG010000268.1:0-2802 GCA_041162035.1 Bacteroidota bacterium | reverse complement strand
GTTTAGGGTATTTTAAAAAAAATTTACTTATTACATTGCTATTTGTGCTATCTACAGAATCCCACCAACTATTATGGGTAATCATCCATTCAATTAAGGGTAGTGTTTTTTTATCCCAAAGTGGATGATGAAATCCAAGTAACTCAATAGCAAAATAATGTAATTCTCTTTGTGGCTGGGCAAAACATTCCTTAACAAGCGTGGATAGTTCAGTATGATTTTTAATCGGATGCGACTTGTAAAAAGCCTTGGATAAGCTTCTCCTTAAAGGTGTTTGTAAACCAAAAAATTCAAATTGGTTTAATAGATAAGCTTTTGCACCATCGGCTTTTTTTTGATCCCGATGCTTATTAAATATTGCAATAATTTCTTTTAAATAAGGGTGCATTTAAAGTGCGATTATTTTTTTTTCTGCAAAGCTTTTTCTAGCGGTTTCTAAAACTTTTATAATATCAGCACCATGTTTTGCTGAGGTAGGCACAGGTGCATTATGTTTAATAGCTGCTGCCATTAAATTATAAAACTGTCCATAGTCGCCTGCTAAACTTGGAATTATTTGAGTACTAATTTCTCCATTGTTATCGGTACTTAAGGTTCCCCATTTATTTTCAGGCTCTACTCCCCAATTAGGGCCTGTTGGAATTTTATCTGCCAATAATTCATCCTCTTGTATGTCCGCTCTGTATTTGATGAAGCAACCTTTTGAACCATAAATTTTATAAGCAGGTAGTTGTTGCATATATACCATTCCACTGGTTAATAAAATTCGGTGGGTAGGGTAGTATAAAAGCAAAGTAAAATAATCATCCACTACAGATACTTTTCTGATGATGCGTAAGTCGGCGAATATATGCGTGGGCATACCAGATAATAATAATGCTTGATCTACCAAATGTGGACCTAAATCAAATAATACACCTGCTCCAGGCGTAGGTAATTCCTTATGTACTTTAGGACTTAAGGTGGTTCTATATCGTTCAAAAGATATTTGGATGTCTACAAATTCACCAATCGCATCTTCATTAATTAGTTTTTGGATGGTTAAAAAATCAGCATCATATCGGCGATTGTGATACACTGCCAATTTTAAATTTAATTTTTGTGCTAATGCATCCAATTCCTCCGCTTCTTGAACAGTCACTGTAAATGCCTTTTCAGTGACCACATGTTTGCCAGCTAATAAAGCGCGTTTGGTATATTCATAATGGGTATCATTGGGACTATTTACGATTACCAAATGGATACTTGGGTCATTTAAAATTTCCTCATAGGAATCAAATGATTTTGTATGTGGATACCTTGCTTGAATATTTTTTTGACTTCGTTCCCAACTACCCACTAAATTAAAATCGGGGTTCAAATTAATAAAAGGCGCGTGAAATACGCGGCCACTCATACCATAGGAAACCAATGCTGTATTTATCATACCTAAATTTAAGAAAATTTGTGTTCTCTAGCATTGTATTTAAATAAAAAACCCGCCCTGATAATTCGGGACGGGTTTCGGAAACCATTATAATGTATAGTGGATCCTAGTTGTAATGTAAAAGTAGCAGTTTTTTTATTTGCTTACTTGTTTTCTAATAATATTTAATGCACCACCAGCTTTAAACCACTCAATTTGTTGTTGGTTGTAAGTGTGATTTGCTTTAATAGTGTCTACAGAACCATCTTTATGTGTTAACACTAAAGTTAATGGAGTACCTGGCGCAAAACTCGTTAAACCAGTTACATCAATACTGTCATCTTCTTGAATTTTATCATAATCGGCTTTCTCTGCAAAAGTTAAAGCCAACATTCCTTGTTTTTTCAAGTTGGTTTCGTGGATACGTGCAAATGATTTAGTCAAAACCACACGAACACCTAAATGTCTTGGTTCCATGGCAGCATGTTCACGAGAACTTCCTTCTCCGTAGTTTTCGTCACCCACCACAATGGTTCCAACACCTGCAGCTTTGTATGCTCTTTGTGTATTTGGCACGGTATCGTAATTGCCATTCACTTGACTTTTTACATTGTCAGTTTTTTCATTGAAAAAGTTAATAGCACCAATTAATAAGTTATTGGAAAT
Organism: Bacteroidota bacterium; assembly: GCA_041162035.1. Lineage (GTDB taxonomy): Bacteria > Bacteroidota > Bacteroidia > Chitinophagales > Chitinophagaceae > Sediminibacterium. Next base: position 731 of record JBEATG010000268.1, on the reverse strand, counting down.
ATTATCTAAGTGACCGCGGAATTTCAACCATGGACCTGCCATAGAAATATGATCCGTTGTACATTTTCCTTTTGCTTTAATTAATAAACGTAATGATTTTAAATCTGTTCCTTCCCATGCAGCAAAAGGATCTAATAATTGTAATCGCTTCGATGTTGGATCAACGGCAACAATAACATTGGAGCCATCTTCAGCAGGTGCTTGGAAACCAGCATCTTCTACTGCAAATCCTTTCAATGGTAATTCATCACCAGTAGGTGCATCTAATTTAACTTGTTCGCCTTTGTCATTGGTCAAGGTATCTGTTAATGGATTAAATGATAAATCACCTGCAATTGCTAATGCGGTAATTAATTCAGGTGAACCTACAAATGCATATGTATTTGGATTTCCATCCGCACGCTTTGCAAAGTTTCTATTGAAAGAATGTACAATGGTATTTTTTTCTTTTTTCTCTGCGCCAACTCGCTCCCACATTCCAATACAAGGGCCGCATGCATTTGCAAAAACTTTTGCACCAATTTTACTGAATACATCCAGGAAGCCATCTCTTTCAATGGTATATCTTACTTGCTCAGAACCTGGCGTGATCATATATTCAGCCTTCATAGTTAATCCTTTTTCAGAAACTTGTTTTGCCAAGCTTACTGCGCGACTAATATCTTCATAAGAGGAGTTCGTACAACTTCCAATCAAACCTACTTCAATTTTTGTAGGCCAACCATTTGCTG
>JBEATG010000267.1:0-2667 GCA_041162035.1 Bacteroidota bacterium | reverse complement strand
CCACATTGGTCACCAACATAGGTTTTTCAAAATGATAAGCTAGGGGAGTGACACCACTTTGAGTTGCATTTTTATAAGGCTGTATTATAAAATCAGCACTACAAACATAATTTTTGACTTCTCCGTCTGGGATATAGTTGGAATAGAAACTAATTTGATTTTGTAAACCAAGGGAAATTACTAAGTCATGGTAGGTCCTTGCATCCTCATAAAATTCCCCAACAATCATTAATTGAATATTTAATTTTTTTATTGATTCTGAGGACATTGCTTGAATTAATAAATCAAGGCCTTTGTATTTACGTATATAGCCAAAAAATAAAATTATCTTTTTTTCTTGTGGTAATCCCAATTGCGTCCTTGCTTCCATTTTTGTTATTGGATCACCGAAGTGATTAAAAATGGGGTGTGGTGAAATTGAAACAGGCTTATGTGAAAATGTTTTTATGTCATTTTTTACTTTTTCACTCATGGCGATAAATCCATCCACTGTTTTTACGAAGTATTGAGTTAATAAACGATCACCCATCCTTTTTTCATGTGGGATCATATTGTCTACTATCGAAATGACTTTGGTGTGGTTGTTTTTTTTAGCAATTTTTAAAATCGTACCCAAACAAGGGGCTAGGAATGGAATCCAAAATCGTACTATAATTAAATCTGGTTTTTCTCGGTATAATTGTAAACCAATTTTAATCCAATTCAAAGGGTTGATTGAATTTATGCAAACTGAAATATTTACATCTTTAGGTTTTGGGTCTGTTGTATATTGACTTTTACCTGGGAATAGTATACTTGGATATTGTAAGGAAAATGTATCAATTTTTGTGTGTATTCCTTTTTCTGTAAACTGGGTAGCTAATTTTTCATCAAAAGCAGAAAGGCCACCGCGTAAAGGCCAAGCTGGGCCAATTATGACCAATTTGTTTACCATCCTTGTTTTTCTTCAATTAAATAGACATTTCTTTCAGCTGCATTACGATTCACTAATTCCCCAATAAAACCAGCTAAAAATAATTGCATACCTACCATCATGGATGTTAATGCGATATAAAAACTAGGTTTATTCGTAACCGTATAATTAGGGTCTAAAATTTTTCCTGTCACAATGAATCCAAAGGATGTAAATCCAATCATGAAAAATAAAGAACCAATGAGACCAAAAAATTGCATTGGTTTTTTACCAAATTTGGATAAAAATTGAATGGTCATTAAATCTAAAAATCCATTGACAAAACGCTCCCAGCCAAATTTAGTAGTGCCATACTTACGGGCTTGATGTACTACCACCTTTTCGCCAATTTTTTTAAATCCAGCCCATTTGGCTAAAATAGGAATGTATCTGTGCATCTCACCGAATACTTCAATACTTTTCACCACTTTTAATTGATATGCTTTTATGCCACAATTAAAGTCATGGAGTTGAATGCCTGAACTTTTACGGGCTACTGCATTATAAATTTTGGAAGGAATATTTTTAGTGAAGGTGTTATCATATCTTCTTTTTTTCCAACCGCTCACCAAATGGAAACCTTGTTTGGTAATCATTTCAACAAATTCAGGAATCTCTTCAGGAGAGTCTTGTAAGTCGGCATCCATGGTAATAACGATATCCCCTTGTGCAGCTTTGAAGCCTTCATTTAAAGCAGCTGACTTGCCATAATTTCTTTGGAATTTAATACCCTTTAAACTTGGGTATTCATTTCTCAATTTGGCGATTGTTTCCCAACTATTATCATCACTTCCGTCATCAATCATAATGACTTCATAACTAAAATTATTAGATTGCATAACACGATGTATCCAAGCCATTAATTCAGGTAATGAATCAGCTTCGTTAAATAATGGTATGACAACGCTTACTTGCATATTAATAATTAAGCTGTAGGTTCAGCAAATGGATCAACTGGATTTTTTTTAGCAATCCCTGCGCCAATCAATGAAGCAATTACACCCATAAATGCAGTGCCAATAATTGCACCACCAATAGCGAATGGTAATAAGAATTTCTTAGTCATTCCTATACCTTGCTCAATCATCTCATCAGTCATTTGTGGATTTTCGGCCATTTTCTTCCTAGCAATATCAAGTATTTTATCAGGCATCTCAGGAAATAAAACTTTTAAAGAAAGCGCCACATATATTACCGTAATAACGATGATGACTGACGTTGTTTTAAACCCATGTGCAAAAATATTTCCAAAAGTTACGTTGTTATTATTTTCATTTGCATACATAATACAACTGTAAATTAAACCGCCAATGGTTATGGCATAGTTAATGTAGTTAATCCAACTTACTTCATATAAGTTAAATACAGTAACTATAATACTGATTAAAATTCCAAATGCACTTAATATAGCGCCTTTGACTATATGAGAAGTTACTTTATTTTCCATAATCTTTATTTGTTTGTGTATTTTATTATTAAGCCAAATGTAATTTGCCTTTACTAAATATGCCTTTAATTTTTCCTGTTAATTTAATATCCCAAAAAGGAGAGTTAGCCGATTTGCTCTTAGATTCTTTTTGAGACAAAAGCGTATTTTCTGTTTTATTATAAAAAGTCAAATCAGCAACGGCGCCTTCTGTAATGCCTTCGTTTTCTAATTTAAAAATACTTCTAGCGTTTAGCGAGAATAATTCTGAAATTCTATTATCAGATAA
>JBEATG010000251.1:0-3683 GCA_041162035.1 Bacteroidota bacterium | reverse complement strand
TAATTTTAGTTGAATTTTGCTACATTCAACTAGTATTATTCAAATAACGATTTACAATGGGCATATTTAACTTTTTTACACAGGAAATAGCAATGGACTTAGGTACTGCTAATACCCTTATCATTCACAATGATGAAGTTGTCGTGAATGAACCTTCTATTATTGCTTTGAACAGAAATAATATGAAGGAGGTTTTAGGCGTAGGTAAAAAAGCATTACTCATGCATGAAAAAACGCATGAAAGTATAAAAACAGTTCGTCCATTAAAAGATGGCGTAATTGCAGACTTCAACGCTGCTGAATTAATGATTCGTGAGTTGATGAAAATGATTTATCCAAAGAAACCTTTATTCCCTCCAAGTTGGAGAATGGTTATATGTATTCCATCTTCCATTACCGAGGTTGAAAAAAGAGCGGTACGTGATAGTGCTGAACAAGCAGGTGCAAAGGAAGTATATATGATTCACGAACCGATGGCTGCAGCTTTAGGAATTGGTATTGATGTTGAAGAGCCTGTTGGAAATATGATTATTGATATTGGAGGTGGTACAACAGGAATTACAGTTATTGCATTAGCAGGAATTGTTTGTGATCAAAGTATTCGTATTGCAGGTGATGAATTTACTGCAGATATTATGGAATCATTAAGAAGATATCATAGTTTATTAATTGGCGAGCGTACTGCAGAACAAATTAAAATTCATGTAGGTGCTGCATTAAAAGATTTAGATAGCCCACCAGATGATATGCCAGTAAATGGACGAGATTTAGTAACAGGTATACCAAAACAAATTATGGTAAGCTACCAGGAAGTTGCCGAAGCACTAGATAAAAGTATTTTCAAAATAGAAGAAGCAATTTTGAAGGCATTGGAAACAACACCTCCTGAATTAGCAGCAGATATTTATCGTCGCGGTTTGTATTTAACTGGCGGTGGTGCATTATTACGTGGTTTGGATAAGCGTTTGAGTTCAAAAATTAAATTACCTGTACACATTGCAGAAGATCCTCTTAAAAGTGTGGTGCGTGGAACAGGTATTGCATTGAAGAACTACCAACGATTCCCATTCATCATGAGATAAAAGATTTATTTAATCAACTTTTATAAAGGCGATCACCATTGAAGAATATCATTGGGTTCATAAGACAGAATTTTACTTTTTTTACTTTTTTGATACTACAAATTGTATCATTAGTGATGTTGTCTTCCTATAGCAAATCACACCAAACATTTTTTGGTGGCATGACCAATCAAGTGATTGGCGATATCAATACCAGATACAACAATTGGTCTTATTTTTTTAGCTTAAAAAAAACGAACGCTTTATTGACTGCTGAAAATGTAGCCCTTCGTAATCAATTAGCACAAAATTTTGTTCCATTTGACACAACAAAAAAGTTGGGTACTTTGATATTGCGCAAGGACAGTCTTGAAAAAACTAGAAAGTTTTATTACTACCCAGCAAAAGTGGTCGGCAATACATTTACACTGCAAAAAAATTATATCACTATTGAACGTGGTACATTGCAAGGCGTAAAAAAAGATATGGCTGCCATTAGCCCTGACGGCAGTATTGTTGGTATTGTGGTTGAAGTGAATGATAATTACAGCAAGATTATGAGCTTACTTCATCGCAACAGCAAAGTGAGCGCCATGTTAAAACGTGATAAGGTGGCGGGCACGGTTGAATGGGATGGAAGTAATCCTGATATTTTGACTTTAAAAAATATTTCAAAAAGTGCTGCGCCTAAAATAGGAGATTCTGTTTTAACCAGCCCATACTCGGCAAGTTTCCCTGCACAATTAATGATCGGACGTGTTACAAAAGTAGTGGTTGATCCTGCTAGTAATTTTTTGACCCTAGAATTAAAGTCTGCAAGCAACTTTTACAATTTAGAATTTATATACCTAGTTGAAAATAAAAGGATGAATGAGCAATTAAATTTGGAAGTAAATAAAACACCCAATGAATAGTTTTATTAAAAATAGTATTCGTTTTATATTATTTCTACTCATTCAAGTAGTTGTACTAAAGGAAGTACCCCCGATTCATCAATTCATCACGCCCTACTTATATTTTTTATTCATTTTATGGATGCCCTTTGGGACCAGTAGATTGACCATTACCTTTTTAGGTTTTTTGATTGGATTTGTTTTGGATTTGTTTTCAAATACGCCTGGCTTACATGCCGCGGCTTGTGGGCTCATGGCATATGTACGCCCAAGCATATTAAATTTATTACTAGCACAGGAAGCCTCAGAGGAGGTTAATAAAGAACCAAGTATCGGGACAATGGGATGGGGACCCTATTTGTTTTATGTATTTGTATTAACTTTTATTCATCATTTTTACCTGGTACTGTTAGAATGGTTGCAATTTGGAAGCTTCGGATACTTTTTAGGAAAAGTAATAGCCACAAGCGTTATGAGTGTTGTTTTAATTTTTTTAGTTGAACTAATCATGAATCGCCGAAAGCTAAAAAGATAATGCATGTCCGTATATAATCAAAACAGGGGTGGTATTATTCAAATTATTATTGGTATAATTTTTGCCATTCTTATTGTACAACTCATTAGTCTACAAATTTTTTCATCGAAATATAAATTAGCAGCCGACAATAACGCTATTTATAGAAAAATTATTTACCCTGATCGCGGTATCATTTACGATCGTCGAAAAAAAGCATTACTAGAAAACACGATTAGTTATGACTTAGCAGTCATCCCCAATGAAGCAAAGGGCGTTGACACCAATATGCTTTGCCAAATTTTAAATATTGACAAAGCAACCTATTCAAAAAGAATTATTGAAGCGATCATAAAAAATACAAGGGTAAAGGCAAGTACTTTTGAAGCATTTTTATCTGCCGAAACCTATGCGCAATTAAATGAAAACCTATATCGTTTTCCTGGTTTTTCTTTATCTGAACGTAGCATCCGATCCTACCCTTATAATACTGCAGCACATGTTTTAGGATATGTCGCCGAAGTGGATGTAAAATTTTTACAAATACATGCTGCAGAAGGATATGAAATGGGTGATTATGCTGGCATGACCGGACTAGAGCGTTTTTATGAACCTATTTTAATGGGACAAAGAGGTGTAACGCGATTTTTACGAGACAATAAAGGAAAAATTCAAGGTGCTTATGAAAAAGGAATTTATGATACCCTAGCAATTGCAGGTAGAAATATTTTCACCAGCATGGACGTGGAAGTACAACAGTTGGCTGAAAAATTATTACAACATAAAATTGGCAGCGCTGTTGCCATCAACCCAAAAACAGGTGGCATTATTGCCATGGCTTCAAGCCCCGGATATAATCCAAATTTATTAACAGGGAACCAACGTCGTAAGACAATTGGTAGATTATTACTAGATACTGCGCGTCCCATTTACAACCGAGCCATTAAAGGACAATATCCACCAGGCTCTACTTTTAAGCCATTGGGTGCTTTGATTGCATTAGACCAAGGTTTAATTACGCCCGCTTATGGATATAATTGCCGTGGCTCTTATGGCGCATGCGGCGATCCACGTAAATGTGAACACCATAATCCTGGTCATGCAGCTAATTTACAACTAGCATTAGCTTATTCATGTAACTCTTACTTTTTACAAGTATTCAGAATGGCCATTGACAATCCGCAATACCACAATGCAAAAAAAGGATATTTAAAA
>JBEATG010000214.1:0-4147 GCA_041162035.1 Bacteroidota bacterium | reverse complement strand
CCTGTGATTAATATGTTTTTTTGCATCTTAATTTTGTATCTTACAAAGATATTAAAACGATGATATATATTACTAAGTAATTTATAAAACTTTAAGCTATGACCAAGGAAAGATATTATTCATTAGATGTTTTCAGGGGTGCCACTGTTGCACTCATGATTTTAGTAAACAATCCCGGTTCCTGGTCCAATACTTTTAGCCCCTTATCCCATGCCAGCTGGCATGGTTGTACACCTACCGATTTAGTTTTCCCTTTTTTCTTATTTGCTGTAGGTAATGCAATGTCCTTTGTGATGCCCAAGTTACAACAAGGAAATAGCAGCGAATTTTGGAAAAAAGTAATCAAACGAACTGTACTTATATTTTTAATTGGCCTGTTTTTAAATTGGAGCCCATTTGTGAAATGGAGCGATACTGGCCTAGTGTTTAAACCCTGGGAAAATGTGCGCATATTAGGCGTGTTACAAAGAATCGCTTTATGCTACTTTTTTGCATCTGTGATTATTTATTATGGGAAATCTCGGATGGCTCTTTTCATTGGCATGATGATACTCGTAATTTATTGGGTGCTTAGTTTTGCATTAGGCGCCCCGGGTCATCCCTATAGTTTGTCAGGCTATTTTGGCAATGCCATTGATTTTAATGTTTTAGGAATTTCACATATTTATAAAGGCGAAGGTGTTCCATTTGATCCAGAAGGATTAAGCAGCACGCTACCTGCAATCGTGCAAGTAATATTTGGATTTTTAGTAGGCGAGTATATTCAATTAAAAGGGAAGAATTTTGAAATGCTTGCTAAATTATTATTAACAGGTGTAGTACTTGTTTTAGTAGGGTATATTTGGGATTTTAGTTTTCCTATTAATAAAAAAATATGGACCAGTAGTTATGTTTTTTATACCTCAGGATTGGCCATCATTACTTTGAGTATGTTTATTTATTTACTAGAATTTAATAATGCCAAAGGGAAATGGAGCCAGTTTTTTGATGTGTTTGGAAAAAATCCATTATTCATTTTCGTATTGAGTGGATTTTTACCACGCGTTTTAGCTTTATTAAGATGGGTAGATCACGTAGATGAAAAAGGCGAACCTGTTTATACCAATGCATTACCTTGGTTTTACCAAAATGTGTGTAAGGATATCGCAAGTGATTTACGCATCGGCTCCTTATTATACGCTTTATGTATGATTGCCTTTATGGGTGCGATAGCCTACTTACTTGATAAAAAGAAGATATATATCCGAGTATAATTTACTGGAACTAAGTTTTAAGGAAACAAGGTTGCCGCCTTTTCAAGATTTTCAGGCTTGCCTACATCCATTAAAATAGAATCACTATGGTCGTAATAACCAATCGTATTTGTAGCAGCTATTTGCAAATAAGCATCAATCAGTGAAAATTTCCCTTGCAATTGTAATGCAGTAAAAAAAGATGCATGTATTATTTGAATACCGCTAAAGGCTTTGGGAACGATGTTATTAGCAACCTCATTTAAACTTGTTTTTGCATCCGCCCATTTTTCCTCCAATGTGGTATTATTTTTCCATCCGATCAAAACCCCTTTTTGATTAAACAACAAATTACGACTCGTACTGCGATTGGTTACTGCTAAAGTACCTATATAGTTTTCACTTCCCACACTTAACAAATTATCAGCAGCAATCATTTTATCCAATGGCAAGGTTGTTAAAATATCCGCATTCATCACTAACCATGCAGCTTCCTTCTTAAAATAATCAGCAGCAAATAAAACACCGCCGCCTGTTTCTAAAACAGCATTGGATTCATCAGATATTGTTATAGCAGATCCCCAACCATTATTTTCTTGAACAGCTCGAATAATTTGATCACTAAAATGATGCACATTCACCACTACTTCACGAATGCCATAGGCTTGTAAGTATTCAATGTTTCGCTGTAATAAAGTTTTCCCATTCACAACGGCCAATGCCTTGGGATGATGATTGGTAAAGGGTTTTAACCTAGTACCTAACCCTGCCGCTAAAATCATTGCTCGCATAAACGAATAATTTATTGCTAAAACTATTTAACCCAGTTTTGTTGATTGGTATGCAGTAAAATAGTTTTTACCTTATACTTATTTTTTAAATGCCTTGCTGTTTGCTCAGCCGCATACACACTGCGATGTTGTCCACCTGTGCAACCAAAATTTATGTGTAAGGATGCAAATCCTCTTTCTAAATAATTCTCTGTAGTAATGTCAATTAAATCCCATACGCTATTTAAAAAAACATTCATCTTTGTTCTTTGCTCTAAAAAATCCTGTACTGGTTTATCAAGCCCAGATAATTTTTTATAATCATCAAACCTCCCTGGATTTAAGATGCCGCGCATATCAAAAACAAATCCACCGCCATTTTCAGAATCATCCCCGGGTATTCCTTTTTTATAACTGAAGCTGTTGATGGTAATGACTAGTGGTGTTTCGGCTGTCGCTTTGGGTGGCGTAAATCTTTGGATCACTTCATCTCCTACCATCCAATTTAATATGGAAGCAAAAACAGGCGTATCACTTGCAATCGTATTGTATTGTAAAAAGTTTTTTATGTTTAAAAGACCTAGGGGTATACTCGTTAAAAAATGTGCTTTTCGTTCAAACAAGCCTCTAAAACCATAGGCACCCATCACCTGTAATAATCTTAATAAAACAAACCCATTGTATTGTTGTTTAAAAATAGTTACATCAATTTTTTCAGGCAATAAACTTTGTACTTCACTGATATAATGATCCAATAATTTATCTTTCCACTCCTGCGAAAGTTCGGCTTTGGCCTGCCATAATAAGGAAGCTACATCATAAGGCAAACCACCTTGCATACCTCCTTGAAAGTCGATAAAAAATACTTCATCATTGTTCACAATAATATTGCGACTTTGAAAATCCCTGAACATGAAATTTTTATAATTACCTGCAGACAATTGATTACTTAATAATTCAAACTCATCAATGAGTGCTTGTTTGTCATAGGGGTATTGTAAAGTATCTAAAAAGTAATACTTATAGTATAATAAGTCAGTTAAAATAGAATGCTTGCCAAACTCTTTGGAGGTTAAACATTTATCATAGTTCAAGCCAGCACCCCCATGCACTTGCAACTTTGCCAATGCAGTCAAACTTTTTTTAAATAAGGAAAAAACATGATCTGTTTTCCCTTCCTTTTCTAAAACATCTAATAAAGAAACCCTGCCTAAATCCTGTTGCAGATAGATTGTTTTATCTGCACTTATCGCTAATACCTTAGGAACAGGTAAGCCTTTTTCATAAAAATAATCTGCAAAATAAACAAAGGTTTCACTTTCCCTGATGTTTAAACTGTAGGTAGCAATCCAACTTTGTTCCCCTTGGATGATTCTAAAATAAACACGATCTCCGCCACTTTGGGGGATTTTTTGAATAGTTTCCCAAGGTGCTGCACTTATCGTATTAAAAAGATTGCCAATATGTTTGATGACCAATTCCATAAGATTAAAATTAGTGCTAATGCGTGAAATAAATTCAATTAATTATAGGATAACTTTCATCGGCTATAAAAAAGTACTAATTTTATTTAAAACCTAACCCCTATGATGAGAAAAACACTCATTTTATGCTCTTTTGTTTTCACTTTATTCTGCCTACCCGCTTTAGCACAAAAACAAAGTATAAAAGGATTAGTGACTGATAATAAAGGAACTGCATTAGAAGGTGTTACTGTAAAAAACAGCAACACAAAAGCTGCAACCACCAGCAACAAAAATGGAACATTTTCCATTACTGCAAACTCCAATGATATGTTATCATTTAGTTTTGTTGGCTTTGAAACTACAACAGTAAAATATACGAGTGGTGAATTAAAAATTGTATTAACACCAAGTACCACCGAATTACAAGAGGTTGTTTTAGTGGGTAGTAGAGGTCTTGGTCGTGTTAAAACAGAATCGCCTGTCCCTGTTGATGTAATTAAAATATCAGAAGTGGGTTTGAATACGGCAAGAATGGATTTAACATCTACCTTAAATTTTGTTGCACCTTCATTCAATTATAACAAACAATCAGGCGCTGATGGTGCTGATCATGTTGATATAGGAACTTTAAGAGGTTTAGGGCCTGATCAAACCTTAGTATTGATCAACGGAAAACGCC
>JBEATG010000123.1:0-2552 GCA_041162035.1 Bacteroidota bacterium | reverse complement strand
GTTATAAATATGATGCGAGAAAAGTGTATTAGAAATCTAGTAACTAATACACTCCTTTAATTCTTTCTCCGTATAGGCTAATCCATGTTGCTTTAATACTTCATCAGGAACTCCGTTCCATTGGTTGGACACATTACCCATATAACCCAAATCCTTCACCCCAATTTCAGAAGTATAAAATCCTGTGGTTACCAAGTCGCGAATTTTATTAAAAAAGCTAACGCCTTGCGCTACTTCTGGTTTCGCTTTATTTGGATAAGCAATTTCATCAACAATTTCTAATTGCTGCGGCTTTGTTAAATCAACAAATGCTTTTTCATGTTTCTTATAACAATGTAAATCCAACCATCTTAAGCCACCACGCATTGGCACTTGATGATCGGGCATATCCTTTACGATAAACTCAATAAATTCAGGCACTTTGGCATCAGTGGCTGAGCCACTAACCGCATCCTTAGGCATTATGATATCAGCTAGTACAGTAATGGTAGCCATTTCCTGTGCATCAAAAAAATCAGGCTGTGCTTTTACTTTAACTAAGTAATCCTTTTCTTCCTGCATACGATCGTCCATGTTCACTTCTGAAACAGTCGTGTTCGTATTTTTACAAGCTTCAAGTAATACACCTGCGGAAACAGTGCCTAATACCAACGCTTTAATGGAATCTCTTCTATCCATGATCAATATTTTTATTTAATTAGATATTATATATTTTTCTTTTGTAACTGATCCAAAATATATTCTGATGTACGCATGGACAATGCTAAAATAGTCCATGTAATATTTTTATCTGCTTGTGAGGTAAATACTGAACCATCCACACAGAATAAATTTTTACAATCATGGGCTTGTCCAAATGCATTTAAGGCAGATGTTTTTTTATCACTACCCATACGAACTGTTCCAGCTTCATGAATAATATTACCTGGATTTGATAATCCATATTTATTACTTGCATCATCTTGATCACCCCAGGTAATAACCGCACCCATTTCATGCATAATTTCACGGAAGGTTTCCTTCATATGTTTTGCTTGCTGCACTTCGTAATCTGAATTTTTACAATCAAACTTTAATACAGGAATACCATATTTGTCCACTACATCCGGATCAATCTTACAATGATTTTCAAAAGTAGGAACGGCTTCACCTCTTCCGCCCATACCTACACTTGCACCATAAAAAAAGCGTACATCCTCTTTCAATGATTCTCCATATCCTCCAGCTTCCTTGGTTCTACCATTGACTTGGAACTTGCCATTCAATCCTTGTTGGCCCATTCCAAATCCATAACCAGGTTGGCTCATACCACCCCAATATTCAATATGGTATCCTCTTGGGAAATTTAATTTTTTATTATCCAACCACCATGGCGTATACACGTGCATACCACCAACGCCATCTTCGTTGTAACGCTTACGTCCAAACAAACTTGGAATGACACCACCCAATGCAGCGCCGGTTGAATCATGTAAATAATGTCCAACAACGCCTGAACTATTCGCCAAACCATTTGGATGTTTGGATGATTTTGAATTTAATAACAAACGCGCAGTCTCACAAGTACTTGCACCTAATACCACCACCTTCGCATTGATTTGATATTCCTGTCTGTCCGCTTTGTTGACATAAGAAATGCCTACTGCTTTTCCTTCTCTGTCCGTAATTACTTCACGCGCCATTGCGCCTGTAATTAAATCAACATTACCTGTTAATAATGCAGGTCGCACTAAAACAGAAGAAGAAGAAAAATCACCGTACACTTTACATGAACGATTACATTGACCGCAGTAAAAACAAACCCCACGATCATCATTTATTTTTTTAGTTAAAATAGATAAACGAGATGGAATCACTGGAATGTTGATTCCTGTTGCTGCTTTTTTAAACATCAACTCATGCAATCTTGGTTTTGGCGGTGGTAAGAAAATACCATCTGGATCATTCGCTAATCCTTCATTCGTACCGTATACGCCAATTAATTTATCAATTTTATCATAATAAGGTTTGATGTCCTCATAACCTATTGGCCAATCATCACCTAAGCCGTCAATGCTTCTTCTTTTAAAATCTTTTGGTCCAAATCGCAATGATATACGACCCCAATGGTTCGTACGACCACCTACCATTCTTGCTCTCCACCACTCAAATTTATCACTGCCTGGCGTTTGGGTATAAGGTTCTCCGTCTATTTCCCAACCCCAATAGGAAGCATCAAAATCGCCAAATGGACGCATTTTTGTACTTGCCCCACGACGAGGTGATTCCCAAGGGTTTTTCATTTGCGATGAGTTTTTAGCTGGATCAAATTCTGGACCCGCTTCTAACAAACAAACTTTAAGACCAGCTTTTGCTAATACATAAGCTGACATTCCCCCTCCTGCGCCTGAACCAACAATGACAGCATCATAATTTTTAGGCGAAACTTTTACTTGAAAATTGGACATATTGCTATTTTTTTCTCTAATGGTATTGAACTATGAATTTAAAGAAAATTATTAATGGTTGCCTAATTTTTACATGAAAGTTTGGGCAAAAAAATACCCGTTCAT
>JBEATG010000098.1:0-9110 GCA_041162035.1 Bacteroidota bacterium | reverse complement strand
CGCCAGCTTTATCATTACTACGATTTTGATTAGAATGTCATTAACTACAGAAAAGCCAATGAATTATATAATCATCTTAATTGGCTTTTTATTTTCAATCGTATCCTTTTATTTATATAGCTTAAGAAACACTAACAACAAATCTGTAGAATAATCAGCTGCCTATTTCTTATATTGTTGCAGCAAGCGCATAAAAATTTAATTATTTAAATAGTGAATATTATATTATTTGATGGTGTATGTAATTTGTGTAACAATAGTGTTTCATTTTTAATTAAATATGACAAAAATAATATTTTTAAATTTGTAGCGCTTCAAACAAGTGCTGGACAAAGTATTATACACCAACATAGTCTTTTGAATGAAGTAAAATCGGTTGTATTAATCAAAGACGGAATTGTATATTACAAATCAGATGCAGTTATTGAAATTGCAAAACAAATCAAAGGTTGGCCTCATATTTTCAAATATGGGTATTTTTTTCCAAAGTTTTTAAGAGATGGTATTTACAATCTAATAGCAAAGAATAGATATTTTTTATTTGGCAGAAAAGAAACCTGTACCATTCCTTCGGATAAGGATAGAGAAAGATTTATTTTTTAAAATACCTCTATTTAAATTTTACTTGACCACCAGGCCCACAAAATTAAAATGGGTTGCCCTATAAATAAACGTACGCAGGATAACAATGGTGTAATGGTAAATGAGCCTAGCAAAAAATCCCCTTTTTGAATAAAGTAAATATGGGATGGGATAAAAGCAATTAACATTATAATGATGCCCTTTACTGCCAATGAGCGTGTTGCTTTAGGTATTAATAGTAATGCTAATACTATTTCAGCTATGCCAGATAATATATTGATCTCTTTGGCCCAATCAGCTAAGTATGGAGGTATAATAGGGATATAAAAAGAAGGGTTGGCAAAGTGATTATACCCTGCAAAAAGATAAAAGACAATAAGTAAGAAGAAGAGTGTTTGTTTGACGATTTTTATTTGCATACCTAAATGTAACTTAAAATTATGTACAAAAAAAGTAGCACTGAGTTAAAGTTTAATCAGTTAAAATTCAATAATAAAGCCAATGGTGGGTATTAAAGTACCTTCGGCATTTTCTAAGAAATATGGGATTGCATTACTACCATTCAATTGCACAGGTTTACCATTGGTACTTAGAAAACTTGAATTGTCTTCTTTTCTTTTAAAAGTATATTGGGGTGACCCTGTACTTTTTGACGAATAAAAATTTTGAATATCGATGTAAAAATCAAAAGTGGTTTTTTTATAGTTCCATTTTTTATCCAAACGAAGGTCACCAGAATGAAATGCTTTTAACCTCAAGGTATTTACTTGATTGTAATCAAATACGCCATTTCCCAATGTCAGATAATTCAACCTACTTTGCGCTAAATTATATGGCGTATAAGGTGCAGCACCTTGATATCTAAATTTAATTCCTAACTCCCAATTCTTTGGTAGTTTATACCCTGCAGTAGCACTAATTAAATGTCTATTATCCCAGCTAGCAGGTTTTAATTTTTTATCTAGGCCAGAAAATTCACTCCAGTATAAAGTATAACTAAACACACCAAAAAACTTTTCAGTTAATTTTTGTTGTGCAAAAAATTCAAAACCATAGGCCCTTCCTTTACCATCTTGTTGGATAGGCTCGTTTCCTATCGCTCCAAATTCTATGCCCTTATTTGCAAGACTAATTTCATCTAATATACTCACTGGATAATTTGTATACCCTTTATAAAATCCTTCAAATGTGAATCTTGTTGTACTAGAAGGTAAAAATTCAAACCCAGCCACATAGTGATTGGACCTGATATACTTACCAGGATTTGTAAGTCCGTTATTGGTATAAGCCAATTGCGTGTAACTAGGCAGTCGATAATAGGTGCCGTAACTGGCACTAAAGTTCCATAAATTGCTTAAGGCATAACTTAAACTAATTCTTGGGCTTAATTGATCTAATGGATTTTGACTACTTGCTTCAAAACTATTCGCATCTGCTCTTAATCCAGCACTCATTGCCAAGCGGTCATCAAATAATCTCGTACCCAATTGCACAAACCCACCATATCTTAAAAAATCAACCCCCGTATTGGTATTGAATGTGATGGCATTTTGTAGTGTGTTACCAGCACTATCTTTTAAAGCAGGTCTAAACAGTTGATAAAAGGCATTGTCAAATTGAACATATTGTGCCACTAAGCCATAGCTTAAACTAATATTGTTACTATTTTTAGTCACATCAAATCTTAATTTATTTTCTGTTTCATTACTTCTGATTTGATAGGTGCGTGATGCATCAGAAGGCTTTTCATTGTCCTCATATCTATCCGCTTGATTATCTAATGTGTTTCTACTAAGCGATAAATTCCAATAACCGTCTTGAATTAATTTTTTCAAAGAAATGCCAAGGGTATAGTTCCATTGGTTAACTAATGGATTGTTATTAATAGAGAATAACTTTTCTGGTGTCGCTTCTTTAGGCGCTGCTAATCTAAATTCATCAATCGCTGCAAGTCCGAGAGTTGTAAGCGTGGTTTTATCATTAATTTTTGTGGTTGTTTTGAACTGATAATCCCAATAATTAGGACGAATAGGCAAATCCAAGGCTTGGAAAAGTAGTTCCAAATAACTTCTTCTCACAGATGCTAAAAATGTTGTTTTTTTAGAAATAGGTCCGTCTAAAGTGGCTGCCACCTCGGTTCCACTCATTCTAAAATTACCTTGAAGCTTGTTGGCGTTACCATTTTTTTGACGAAACTGAAAAACACTACTTAAAGCATTATCATATCTTGCATCAAATGCAGAAGTACTTAATTTAACATCCTGAATAAAACTCACATTCAATATCCCTTGCGGCCCACCACCACTTCCTTGAGTACTAAAGTGATTGATAATTGGCACTTCAATGCCATCCAGATAAAAGACGTTTTCACTTGGTGCGCCCCCTCTAATAATAATGTCATTTCTAAACGTACCTCCAGCTGCACCACCGCCTACACCTGGTAAAGATTGGATTACTTTACTAATGTCAAAATTGCCCCCTGGATTGGCTTTGATATCCTCGGCAGTTAGTCGTTGAATACTCAATGGACTCTCTAAAGTGGTCGCTTTTGCTGTATTACGTCTACCTGTAACGGTGACAGCATTCAATATATTGACAGAAGGTTCGAGTTCTATGGTGATTGTATTTTCATTACCCGATGTCACAATAACGTTGGTCAGTAATTTATCTTGAAAGCCAAGTCCAGTAATTTTAATTGCGTAAGCCCCAGGTAAAAGACGCGTAAACCTGAATGCTCCATTGCTATCTGATAGCATTTTTTCACCCCCTGGTGATAATGACACCAAAAGACCTACCGCATTTTGCTGCGTTTTTCTATTAACCAAAGCACCACTCAGTTTTCCTGTATTTTGAAGGGTCCCTTGCGCTTTAACTAGATTTATACTAAAAACCAGCAATAAACTTGCGAAAATCAATTTAAACCAATGCATATTCTTCATTTTTTGAATTCTTATATAAAACAAAGGAAACCAATAAAATGTTTACTATTTAAGCAAAAAAATCAGATTTAAGTTAATCATGGAATTTCAAGCGATTAAAGGGGTTGTTTCCATGACAAAGAAAAAATAATTATATTTAACATAAAAATTATGAATAGAACTTATATGAAAAATATTTTAATCATTTGTGCAGCTTTCTTAGCTTTTGGGTGTGATAAACGACAAAATGAAAATACACCAATCACCCCAACACCAAATGTTATACCCTCCACCGTTACAAGTGCCAATGGTAAAATTTGGATGGATCGAAACCTTGGCGCTTCAAGGGTTGCAACAAGTAGCACCGATACAAGCGCCTATGGTGATTTATACCAGTGGGGACGAGCAGCAGATCAACACCAATTAAGAAAATCGACAACAATCGCAACCCAGGCAACTACTGACAATCCAGGTAACGCAAATTTTATTATGCCTGCTACGCCACTAACTGATTGGAGGAACCCTCAAAATATAAATTTATGGCAGGGCGTAAATGGTATTAATAATCCATGCCCTACTGGTTTTCGTTTGCCAACAGAAGCAGAGTGGAATGCAGAATTGTCGAGTTGGACATTGAAAAATGGGGATGGAGCATATGCTTCTCCACTAAAACTTACTGTTGCTGGAAGTCGTGAAATAATGATCAATAATACAGGCATTAGTGGGAGCTACTGGAGCAGCACGGTAAGTGGTGATGGATCTCGATACTTCAACTTTAGCAACGCGGGCGCATTCGTATTAACGCACAATAGAGTTTACGGAGGCAGTGTTAGGTGTATTAAAAATTAAAACAAATACAAAACGGATTTAATTTTAAAGTTCATCTATTTAGAAATCTGAGAATGCGTTATCTCATTGACCGCAGTGACAAACCGGTGACATTTTTCTGAAACTGTTCCTTGCTCATAATCAGTGATGCGTAATTTTACAAAATTATAGTGGACATGAATTTCTGGATGATGGTCCTGGTGAATGGCAATTTGCATGACTTTATTACTAAATAGAATCACCTCATTATAGTTATCAAACTTAAAAGTCTTTTCTAGTTTATTATTTATTTCCGTCCAATCGACAGCTGTCATTGGCGTATATTCAAACTTAATTAATTCGGCTAACGAAATGTATTCTAAGGTTTTAATATGCGTTGCCTTTAATATAATAGGAGGAGCTACATTATTTTCGTAGGCTTCTATCCATCTAGACACACAAAGGCACCATTTATCTCCTTCCACTAGGCCTTTGAAATTTGTTGGTAGGTAATCGACGGTCAGATCATTTCCTTTACTTTTTGAAAATTGTAAAAATGCATCAGTCACAACCGCACAAACAGTATGTGTTCCCCGATCGTTTGCGCCTGTGTTACAACAGCCATCTCTGTAAACACCTGTCATAGGACTTGTCCCGCATACGATTAATGGTTCATTGAAAACATTTAAGGCGTTATGAATTGGATTCATTGATAGAATAAGATTTAAAAAATAAACTTAGTACTTAAAAAATTAGAATCATCTGAAGCCACAATATCATTAATGATTTCTTTATTTTCATCTGTTAACTTAGCAGCAACAAGCGATCTAATTGAAAATGACCTCAAAGCATCCACCACAGATAAAGTACCCTCGGCGCTGTCCTTTCGACCTGTAAAAGGAAAACTATCAGGTCCTCTTTGACACTGACAATTGATGTTGACACGACTCACTTGATTCACTAAAGGGTCAATCAAACTTGCCAATTCTGCTTTATTTTGTGAGAACAAACTAACTTGTTGGCCATGTGTTGATTCAATAATATATTGAATAGGTTCTTCAATATCATCGAATGGGATAATTGGAATGATTGGACCAAATTGCTCTTCACTGTATATTTTCATTTTTTTATTAACTGGAAACAAAATAGCTGGATAAAAAAATGTTTCCTTAATGGTCCCGCCATTTTCATTCATCACTGTTGCTCCATGTAATATTGCATCTTGTATTAAATCATTTAAATAGGCTGGCTTGCCCGGCTCTGGAAGCGGTGTTAAAGTGACTCCTTTTTCCCAAGGCAATCCAAATTGCAATTTTGCAACCTGCTCTTTTAGCAATTCAATGAATTCACTGGCAATTGATTGATGCACAAAAATTGTTTTAAGCGCTGTACACCTTTGTCCATTGAATGAAAGTGCCCCTAATACAGTTTCTTTAACGGCTAAATTAATATCAGCATCTTTAGAAACTATGGCTGCATTTTTGGCATCTAATCCTAATATGGCCCTTAACCTATTTACTTTAGGATGTAGTTTTTTTAATTGATTGGCTACCTTGCTGGAACCTATTAATGTTAGTACATTTATTTTTCCAGATTCCATTAACGCAGGTATGATCACATTTCCACGTCCATAGATTGTATTGACGACCCCTTTAGGAAAGCATGA
Source organism: Bacteroidota bacterium (assembly GCA_041162035.1). Lineage (GTDB taxonomy): Bacteria > Bacteroidota > Bacteroidia > Chitinophagales > Chitinophagaceae > Sediminibacterium. Next base: position 3,137 of record JBEATG010000098.1, on the reverse strand, counting down.
TTTAAAAGCTTCAAGCATCGGATAATGTAATAAAGTACCATGTTTAGGCGCCTTGAATAATAAGGTATTCCCCATAATAATCGCAGGAATTAATGTGGTAAAAGTTTCATTCAAGGGATAATTAAATGGCCCCATACACAAAACAACACCTAATGGTGATCGCCTAATTTGCGCGACAATACCTTGTTCTATTGTGAATCTTGAAGAGTCTCTATCTATGTCCTTAAGTGCCTCAATAGTAGCATAAATATATTCAACAGTCCTGTCAAATTCTTTTTCTGAGTCTGCGTAGGTTTTACCAATTTCCCACATCAATAATTTTACCACGATTGGTTTTTGTTCGAGCATTTTAGTAATAAAATTCTCAACACACTTTATGCGCTCCGAAACGGACATGGTTGGCCACTCACCCCTGCCATCATTATAGGCTTTACAAGCTGCATCTAGTGCAATTTTTGCTTCTTTCTCCGTGCAAATTGGGTAAGAACCAATTTTGATTCGTTCTATTCCGTTGGAGGTCTTTATACAAATGGGTGAAAATACTTCATGGGTTGGACCATCCCATTCAATTAATTCTCCGTCAGACAAATAAGTTTTTTGATTAATAAGTTCTGGCAATACATATGCTTCAGGTATTGCGTTCTTGTCTATAATTAAATGATCCAGTTTTTCTTGAAATGTCATATTATTTCTATTTATAATTACTTAACAAATAATCGAGCCTATTGTTGCATTCTAAGGAATATAAAGTTTAAAGAACTTTAAACTTTTGCATAAGGTAATCGCGCTAAACTTTTTGATAAATGATAGCTATCAAGACCCGAACAGGTGATAGTTCCCGCTTTTTCAATATCCAAAAAACCATCCTCCTGCATACAATCTTCAGGAATATAAATATTTTTAATTTCGCCGATAATCATGATGGTATTGTTAATGGCTAAATCAATTCGTTGTTTAAATTCAAGTTCCAGTTGTACATTACTTTCTTTTACAAATGGCGCAATGCAGTTAGCTTTATATTCGGCACTTAAACCTGTCGCATCAAATTCGCATACTTCTTTAGGGTACCTCGCTGAAGTTTGATGCGCTTGCTTATAAATAGCTGCATTCAAATGATTAATGGTGTAAGACCCCGTATCCAAAATATTCGATAAAGTATGGCGTTCTACCGAATCTGGTCGCATGATAAAACTAATTAAAGGAGGATTGGAACCAATATGAACAATTGAACTAAAAATCGCCAAATTAGTTTGCCCTTTCAAATCAACGGTACCAATAAGACAAATGCTTTTAAATCCGCCCACACTATTGATTAAGTGCGCTCGTTTACGTGGCTCCATCTGTATTAAATCGGTTTCTGTTATTTGTGTTTTCATATATTATTTTGAATATCTAAATCATTTAAAAAGATATTGGCGTTGGATAAATGCGCATTTTGTTTATCCGAACTCATTTTATCAAAAGTGTGAACTAGCATCCCAATTCTTGGATTACTAAGGAAAAAGGTTCTATGCTCATGCATAAATCGCCAAAATAATCCATCCCAAATTTGTTGCCATTCCCCTTTTTCATAGTCACTCATCTTCATTAAATAATTACTTCCACTGATATATGGTTTAGTCGTCATTAATCCGCCATCCGCAAACTGTGTCATACCATATACATTTGGTACCATGACCCAATCGTAAGCATCAATAAACATTTCCATAAACCACTTATAAACTTCATCTGGATCAAACTCGCATAAAATCATAAAATTACCCAGAACCATTAGCCTTTCAATATGATGACAATAACCGGTTTCCAATATCTTTTTAATAGTAATATCAATAGGTGCAATACCCGTGGTACCGTTCCAAAAACTTGCTGGAATTTTTCTTGTAAACTTCCAATAATTCGTAGTTCTTTGTTTTGAACCTTCTCGCTCATATACAATTCTGATAAATTCACGCCATCCCATGATTTGTCTAACAAATCCTTCTAAAGAATTTAATGGAATATTATTTTTATTTGAAAAGGCTATTGCTTGATCTATGATTTGCTGTGGATTTATTAAACCCAGATTGAGCATTGGACTCAGTACAGAATGATGCAAAACGGTTTCCTTTGCTACAATGGCATCTTCATATATTCCAAATTTTTCAAATCGGTTTTGCAAAAATTCTTCAAGCCATTTTTCTGTATCTATAAAATTAATAGCAAATAAATGAGCTTTATTTATTGATCCATAATTATTTGGATAATTTTTTTGTACATAGTTTTCAGCTTCTTCTAAAAATTCATTAACAGCGGCCGATGGTATATTTGGGATAACTTCTTTTTTAGGAAACTTTGATCTATTATCTGCATCATAAGTCCATTTTCCACCCAAAGGTTTTCCATCTTTTTCAAGTAAAATGTTTCTTGACTTTCTTTGCGAGGTATAAAAATCGGTTTGAAAATAGGTTTTCTTTTTAGAGAAATAGGAGTCTACATCATTTAAACTATTTAAAAAATTAGGACTATTATAAATAACTAATTCAATGCCATATTTTTTACAACTTGATCTAGTTTTTTCTAACAACCAACTATCAACAGGATCTACAATATGAATTTGTTTAACATTGTTTGAATATAGCTTTTCAATAAGTATTTCGATCCTATTTTGAGTTTCAATTGATTCAATATAATGTACAACAATCCCCTGCTCTTTTAAAAAAGCTTCATAAAATTTCATACTCGCCCTATGCAAAACCAGTTTTTCTTTGTGAAATTGGTATTGATTAAAAAAATGCCATTCCTCCACCAAATAGGCGGTTCTTTTGCTATGAATAGCAGGATGTTGTTTATATAATTGGTTGGGGAATATTAATGAAACTTGCTTTGACATTTAGTGACTTTTAATCTAACTAAATAACAATTTCAGCTTCAGATTGTTTTAAATAAATTGATTTAATCTTGATTAATTTCTAGGCAAGATTTCACCAAAAACAGGTTAAAATAGACAGGTTATGAAGTTTTTAGAAAAATTTCGGGCGTTATTTTCTAAAAATTAGCGCTGTCAGTAGTCAAAAAAATGTTGCCTATTCCTTACTAAATAGCTTTGAATAAGGGAATAAGGAAGGTGTTGTACGGATATACGCTTGATAGTTCTCTAA
>JBEATG010000013.1:0-4071 GCA_041162035.1 Bacteroidota bacterium | reverse complement strand
AAACCAATATTGATTGACTTTACAGGATGGGCCTGCGTGAACTGCCGTAAGATGGAAGAAAATGTTTGGACAGATCCTACAGTGATGTCGTTTATCCAAAATAATTTTATTTTACTATCCTTATATGTTGATGATAAAGCGATGCTGCCTGTAGAAAAAAGATTTACTTATACCAGCAAATCGGGACAAGCAAAGGATATTAAAAGTGTCGGTGATTTATGGGCTACATTCCAAGCAGAAAATTTTAGTCAGGTAACACAGCCTTTGTATGTGGTAATGAGTCCGGACGAAAAATTATTATCCAATCCGGTTGGCTATACTCCCAATGCAAGCGAATATTTAGCTTGGCTACAATGCAGCGTGAATAAGAGCAAGTAATTATTTTAAACTAGTAAAGTATATAATTTAAAAAAGCGCCGATAGGCGCTTTTTTAATAAAATCATAAGAGTGAATTACATGCGCCTATAGGCTCATGCCACGTTCGTTCATCATCTTTCTAAGATTGATCAAACCGTAACGCATTCTTCCTAAAGCGGTATTGATACTACAGTTGGTCATTTGCGCAATTTCCTTAAAGCTCAAATTGGCATAATGTCTTAAAACAATAATTTCTCTTTGCTCTTCAGGAAGTAAGTCCACCAAGTCTTGAATGTTTTTATGTGTTTGACTACGCGTCATTTTGTAATCTGCAGCGTGATCTGAAAATTTAATCACTTCAAATATATCCTGATCGTCACTTGTTTTAATCGTAGGTGTACGTTTTACTTTTCTAAAATGATCAATGCAAAAGTTATGGGAAATACGCAAAGCCCAAGGTAAAAATTTACCTTCTTCTGCGTATTTTTTTTGTTTGATATTATCAATGATCTTGATAAAAATTTCTTGGATTAAATCTTCCGCTAAATAGCTATCCTTCACCATAAATAAAATGGTGTTGTAAATTTTTTCTTGGTAACGGTCAATTAGGGTGTCAAAAGCGCGGGTATTTCCTTGTTGAAAGGACTCAATTAATTCATAGTCGCTTAGGAGTACAGTTTTGTTCATGCCTTGTTTTTTATAGTAGTTCGATAGGTTAGTATTGGAAAATTACTCGCAAAAAGTGTTGTAAATCCATTTGTGGAAAACAAGAAATGGCTTCAAAAGCTATCCACATTTTTAGTGGGTAAAGAAACTATCAAATCCTTGAACCAATTGCCTAGGATTGTGTTAATTTGCTATATGCTGGAGACTAAAAAAGTGAAAAAAGCCCCATTGGCAAGTAATGACATACAAGTTGTGGGTGCAAGGGTGCATAATTTAAAAAATGTAAACGCTTTATTCCCGCGCAACCAATTTATTGTGGTTACAGGGGTATCAGGCAGCGGAAAATCATCTTTAACCATTGATACTTTATTTGCGGAGGGGCAAAGACGCTATGCGGAGAGTCTTTCTTCCTATGCAAGGCAGTTTATGTCTCGTATGGGCAAGCCAGATGTGGACTATATTAAGGGATTGTGTCCTGCAATTGCCATTGAACAAAAAGTGGTTACCCGAACACCGCGAAGTACAGTGGGGAGCATGACTGAAATTTATGATTACCTCCGTGTTTTTTATGCACGCGTTGGTAAAACTATCTCACCTATCAGTGGACAGGAAGTAAAAAAGCAGGATGTACAGGATGTGTTGGAATTTATACAAAAAGGCAAGGCCGGGGATAAGATGGTGATCATCGTCCCATTCAAACAGCAATCCAAAAGAGATATTCAAGAGGAGTTAAATATATTATTACAAAAAGGATTCGCCCGTATTTACTTAAGGGCAGGTGGGGCATCGGATAATTTGAAAGCTACAAAAGCAAGTGCGAAGTCGGCTGGAACTTCTACAATTCTAAGAATTGAAGATGCATTAGCAATGACCAAAGCAGAAATCACTAAAACAGTAAAAGCGCATGATGTATATGTGCTGATTGACAGGGTGGTAGTAAAAAATTTTGACGAGGATGATATTCACCGAATAAGTGATTCCATTGGAACTGCATTTTATGAAGGAGAGGGCTTATTATGGGTGGAACAAAATGATATCATCTTAAAAACATTCAATAATAAGTTCACGCTAGATGGTATTGAATTTGATGAACCAAGTCCCAATTTATTTTCATTCAACAATCCTTATGGGGCTTGTCCAACTTGTGAAGGATATAGTCAGGTATTAGGTATTGATGAAAACTTAGTCATCCCGAATCCAAATTTATCAGTCTACGACGGCGGGGTAGCACCTTGGAAAGGAGAAAAATTAGTTTGGTGGAAGGATCAGTTTGTGAAGGAAGCAGGAAAGCTAGGATTCCCCATCCATCAACCCATTAATAAATTAACCAAAACCCAGGAAACGCAATTGTGGAAGGGAGTTGGTAAGGCATTAGGTATTGATGCTTTTTTTGAAGATGTGAAAGCGCATTTGTATAAAGTGCAATTTAGGGTGATGTTAAGTAGGTATCGTGGCAGAACAAATTGTTCCGATTGTGAAGGATACCGTGTACGTAAGGAAGCTTTGTATGTAAAAATAGCAGGTAAACATATTGGTGAATTGTGTGCGATGCCAGTAAGAGATTTACAAATTTGGTTTACGGATTTAAAATTATCTGCGCATGATACACAGGTAGCTAAAAGATTATTAATAGAACTTGAACAACGCATCCAAACTTTAATAGATGTAGGCTTAGGTTATTTAACCTTATCACGACTAGCGAATAGTTTGAGTGGTGGCGAAAGTCAAAGAATACAATTAACCAGGTGTTTGGGAAGTAATTTAACCAACTCCTTGTATATTTTAGATGAACCAAGTATTGGATTGCATTCAAGAGATACGGAAAGGTTAATTAAAGTTTTACAAAACCTAAGGGATTTAGGCAATACTGTGGTGGTGGTGGAACATGATGAGCAAATAATGCGACATGCGGATCATATCATAGACATGGGCCCACTCGCTGCGCATCAGGGGGGAGAGATAGTTGCAGCAGGTAATGCAGCAGCCTTAATCAAGGATAAAAATAGTTTGACGGGTAAGTATTTAAGCGGTGCATTATCCATACCTGTTCCAGAAAAAACAAGAGTTTCAAAACATTTTATAAAATTAGAAGGGGCGTATTTACATAATTTAAAAACCATTGATGTGCAATTCCCATTGCATAGTTTATGTGTTGTAAGTGGGGTGAGTGGAAGCGGAAAAACAACATTGGTCAAACAGGTTTTGTACAATGCTTTATTAAAAGCAAAACAATTACCTACTGAAATTGTGGGTGGATATAATGATATCAGTGGCGATTTGCATTTGATAGATCAAATTGAAATGGTTGATCAAAATCCTATTGGCAAATCATCTCGTAGTAATCCAGTGACTTATATCAAAGCGTATGATGCCATACGAGATTTATATTCAAAACAAGCCTTATCAAAAATCAGAGGATTCTTGCCCAAACACTTTTCATTCAATGTGGATGGCGGTCGATGTGATACTTGTAAGGGTGAAGGGGAACAATTGGTTGAAATGCAATTTTTAGCTGACGTGCATTTGACCTGTGAGGATTGTAATGGAAAAAGATTTAAGGAAGCAGTGTTGGAAGTGCAGTATAAAGGAAAAAATATTTATGAAGTATTGGAGATGAGTGTGGATGAAGCCATTACATTTTTTAGTGAAGAAAAAAATATTGTATTTGCCATAAGCCCATTACAGGAAGTGGGATTGGGCTATGTGAAGTTGGGACAAAGTAGTAGTACCTTAAGTGGTGGAGAAGCGCAGCGCGTAAAACTAGCCAGCTTTTTAGGAAAAGGAAAAGCAAGCAATAAAATGTTATTTATTTTTGATGAACCCACAACAGGTTTACATTTTCATGATATCCATAAATTATTAAAAGCTTTTAATGCTTTAATTGAGCAAGGACATTCTTTAATTGTAGTGGAACATAATACCGATATTATCAAAGTAGCTGACTGGGTCATTGATATGGGACCAGAGGCGGGTGAGGGTGGTGGTACCGTTGTTTATGCGGGTGTACCCAAGGGTTTAGCCAAATCCAAGGCTTCTCAAACAGGGAA
>JBEATG010000087.1:0-4509 GCA_041162035.1 Bacteroidota bacterium | reverse complement strand
GATTAATGCCTGTTAAATTGTTGCCATCCATAACGACCTCTTGCGGATCCACCCCCTTTAATTTATCTCCTAATTGCTTTAAAGTAAAAAGGGTATCCTTTGCTGATTTATGCACCAATACAGCAATAGCATTATACGCCAATATACCAAAAATGGGCGCATACCCTAATTGGTTTTTAAATCCTGCTTGCTCTGCTTTTCCCAACCCTCTTGTGATAATAATCATGCGGGTACTATCCTTTGTAAAGTCCTTTAAACATTCAATTTCAGACTTGTACAACACATTAATTTTGGCTTTGGGATAACTTGAATTAAACACCTTTAATTGTTCTTCGATAATAGGTTTAAAGCTTTCTTCCACTGAAATATTGATTTCCCCTTCACTCGTGGTTTCAATGGGTGCATTGGTTGTCGAACTGTTACAAGCGATGATCAAAATGAAGCCGCTAAAAAAAGTAAATATTTTACGCATAATTGAAATTCATAAGTTTAAAAAACAGCCAGGTTAGTACTCCTTTTGAAAGCCCCGATACAACCTAAATCCACCATACAATAAACACATACCCCCAAAAATGGTCCGAAACTCGGAATCTACATTCAACACCTGTTCTAATTTGAACCATTTGGCGCCCAACATCAACACCGCACAGCCTAAAATTAGCGCGGCCATGCTAAAATCATAGATACTTTTAAAAAGTCGGTAGGACCTTTCTGATTTTTCTCTTGTATTATTTCTTGCGTTATTACCTGATTGATTAAAGTCTTCCATATTTTTAATTTGAAAAGGCAATTTAAACAATTAATATAGGATGAATTTAAAAATTTATCTTTACCTATAAATAGTACAGCATGAGCAAGCCATCTTTACCGCAAGGAACCCGTGATTTTAATGCCGTAACGGTCCAAAAACGCCAATATATTTTTCAAACGATACGCAGTGTGTTTGAATCATTTGGGTTTGCGCCATTGGAAACGCCCGCTATGGAAAATTTAGAAACTTTAATGGGCAAATATGGGGAAGAAGGGGACAAGCTCATTTTTAAGATTTTAAATAACGGATTAGATAACCCGCAAAAAAAAGAACAAACACAGGAAGGTTTTGATAAAATTTTAGCAGGCAAAAGCACCCCTAATATTACTGAGCGCGCTTTGCGATATGATTTAACAATCCCGTTTGCAAGATATGTTGCCATGAATCATGGGGCTTTAACTTTCCCTTTTAAACGTTATCAAATTCAGCCAGTATGGCGCGCGGATCGTCCTCAAAAAGGAAGGTACCGTGAATTTTATCAATGCGACGCTGATATTGTTGGAAGTGAAAGTTTATTAAATGAAGTTGATTTGGTTGCATTATATGTTACCGCATTTGAAAAATTAAATTTACCAGTTGAAATAAAAATAAATAATCGACAAATTTTATTAGCACTTGCTGAAATTTGTGGCGGTAGCGAAAAACTGATTGACCTAACTATTGCCATTGATAAATTGGATAAAATAGGCTGGGAAAAAGTACAAGTAGAATTAAGTACCAAAGGATTTACACCAGCGCAACAAGAAATCATTCAAACCTATTTGAATATTGAAGGAAGTAATGAAGAAAAATTAATAAAATTAGCAGCACTATTGGGTGACAATGCTGCCGGACAAACTGGTATTGCGGAATTAAATTATGTTTTAAAATATCATAACAACACTGGCATGGCCAAGCATTTGGTCGCCGACTTTACCTTGGCACGCGGCTTAAATTATTATACGGGTCTTATTTTTGAAGTGAAAGCCAAGGATGCACAAATGGGCAGTATTGGCGGTGGTGGCAGGTATAATGATTTAACTAGTTTGTTTGGCGTTCCTAATATACCTGGCGTGGGCATTAGCTTTGGCGTGGATCGTATTTATGATGTAATGGAGGAGAAAAATTTATTCCCTGCATCCGTTGAGCAAGCTACGCAGGTATTGTTTTTTAATTTGGGTGAAAATGAAGCGCTGCAATCTTATCAATTGATGTTGGCACTGAGGAATAAAAAAATTGCTTGTGAAATTTACCCTGAGAAAAGTAAGTTTGACAAGCAATTTAAATATGCTGAGAAAAAAAATATTCCTACGATTATAATTATTGGTAGCGAGGAATTAGCTGCTAAAAAATGTACTATTAAAAATTTAGCCACAGGCCATCAAGAAACAATTACATTTGAAGCGCTAATGGATTACCAATTTTAGTTGTATAATTTATCTGCCCAAATTTGGTCTTCAAAATAAAAATCTTGTTTTAAGGCACTAGAAGCTGCAGCTTTTGTTCCAATCAACTCCATTCCTTGCACATTGATACCAACACCTGTTACGACATTATTGCCATCTCTTTTAAAAATGACTAAAGCATCATAAGCAGCCAAATAAAAAGTATCTACTCCTTTTTTCTCTAAAGGAAAAGCACCTACTGATGATGTGGAAACCAAAACAGAATCTTCAACAGTTAATACAACTTCAGTCACCGGACTACCTTCCGCAAATGTATATTTACCTAGGTACTCCTTAAGTGGACTATCCTGCGCTTGCACAGAAATAAATATTCCTAAAAACACAATACCCATCAATAACATCTTTTTCATAATTGGTCATTTTTTATTTTAATAAATTGAATATCAAATTTAGGATAATTAGGATACAATTTTGAAAAATTCATGTTATCACAAGTTTAATTAATAGCCCCTTCCGCTATTACACATCTTCCCTAATTCCTACATTATGGAAATTGGGCATCTTTGTTTAATAAAGGGGCTAAAAAAGAAATAAAAAGATACAAAAACGATCAAGTATCTTTGCATTATGGAGCATACTAAAGTTAATATCAGACATCTCGAAATCGCTGACATTGAACGTTTTATAGGTCAAATAGGTGAAAAATCATTTCGTGTAAAACAGATTCACGAATGGCTATGGCAAAAGCATGCGCATAGCTTTGATGAAATGACCAACCTAAGCAAGGACCTTCGTCAGCAGTTGGAAGCTAGTTTTACGCTTCCTGCCCTAACCTTAAATACGACGCAATTAAGTGAGGATGGCACTTTAAAAACCAGGTTTGAGACTTTTGATCATCATATGATTGAAGGCGTATTAATTCCAACTAGTGAGCGTAAAACCGCATGCGTTTCGGCTCAAATTGGTTGTAGTTTAAGTTGTAAATTTTGCGCGACAGGATATATGGAACGCAAAAGAAATTTAAGCTATGATGAAATTTATGATCAAGTGGTGATGATTAATCAACAAAGTGAAAAGCACCATGAAAAATCATTATCGAATATTGTTTTCATGGGCATGGGTGAGCCTTTATTGAATTATAAGAATGTTTTAAAAGCAGTAGAACGAATTTCAGCGAAGGATGGATTGGGCATGAGCCAAAGAAGAATTACCGTTTCAACTGCGGGTGTAGCAAAAGGAATTAGACAATTAGGAGATGATCAAGTACGCTTCAAATTAGCTTTGTCCTTACATGCCGCGAACGATAAAAAACGCAATGAAATCATGCCTATCAATGAAAGCAATAACATTGAAGCATTGATTCAAGCCCTTAATTATTTTTATAAAAAAACGGGTAGCGAAATTACATTTGAATATATTTTGTTTAAAGATTTTAACGATAGCGAGAGAGATGTTGTTGAGTTAACAAAAATATATCGTCAAGTTCCTGCGGACCTAATTAATGTCATTGAATACAATCCGATTGATAAATTTCCATTTGACAAACCCAACGAAGATGGTTTTGAAACTTTTGTTACAGCATTACAAAAAAACAGGGTAAATGTTAGGGTAAGAAGAAGCCGTGGTAAGGATATTGATGCCGCTTGCGGACAACTTGCCAATAAGGATAATTTTTAATAGTACGGCACAATGAAAAAAAATAGAACTGATAATTTTGATAAATTTTCTCTTAAAAAAAAGGGAAGCGCTGTCAAAGAAAATATAAGACAGGATAAGAAAAAAGCCAAAGCTGAATCAAGGGCCATGGGTGAGGCTGCACGAAAAAGAAAAATTGATAAAGCGAGAGGTATTGTAACCGATCCGCCGAGAGAAAAGTACAGCAAGGGACCCTATGCCAAAAAAACAACTGGCTATGAAAAAAAACCAAGCACTCGGAAAAGTTTTCAAGACGCCCCACCAAAATATGGGGAACTAACGCCTTCTCATACTGCGCGTCCAGCAACAACGAATAAAAGAACACCCGCATCCATGGACAAAGCGGATGAAAAAAGAACAGCTTCTATTGGAAAAGTAAATGCCGCTTCGGATACGCCTTATGAACAAATGCCATTGAATAAATACATTGCGCATGCGGGTATTTCTGGTCGTCGGGAAGCTGCAGCCATGGTAAAGTCGGGACATGTCACCATCAATGGAGATACTATTTTAGAGCCGGGTTATAAAGTACAATACAAAGATGTCGTTAGACTAAAAGGAAAAGTATTACAATTACAAGTAACCCCTGTATATATATTATTAAATAAACCCAAGGAT
>JBEATG010000057.1:0-3122 GCA_041162035.1 Bacteroidota bacterium | reverse complement strand
TTTTTAAAAGAATTTCATAATACAGACAGCATAAGATTATTTCAATTGCAAGATTGGTTGCATAAAAATGCACCTACTAGAGAAAAGGATTTAATGCGATTTATTAAAACAGGGCAAACGGCTATTAACTCATTGGTTGCGGATCAAATTATCAATGGCGCATTAGCAGATACCAAATGGTTAATGCTAAGAAATAAGGGGGAAGCCCGCATAAAAGATATTGATTTAACGGGTAGCACTTTATTCTATTACAAATACAAATCATGGAAACCAGGAGGTAAATGGGAAATTCATTTAGATTCAGCGAAAGGGCCCTTACTCAAAAATATTACAGTTGAAAATTCAAAAGGTGATTGGAAAATTGCAACCACTGCTATTCCTACAACCATCGGTAAACATCATTTAATTTTTACTTACAATAATCGTCAAATAAATAATCCCGAAGAAAACGGAATACAATATGATTGGTTACGTTTAGATAATCCTTTTCCAAAAAATGGAACACCAGAAGGCGAATTGGCATATAATAATTTTGATTCCTTATTACATTCAAATAATTACACACCAACCCCCATCATGCTTGATAACCCAAGCAATATGTCTCGAACCACGCAAGTATTTGAAAGAGGGAACTGGTTAGTGAAAGGAGATGTAGTGGTGCCGGATGTACCCGCATCCCTAGGCAGCTTGCCTGCAAGCGCACCGAAAAATAGATTGGGGATGGCCATGTGGTTGACAGATAAAAAAAATCCATTGACATCAAGAACCATTGTAAATAGAATATGGGAACAATTGTTTGGTCAAGGAATTACAGAAACGCTAGAAGATTTTGGAACGCAAGGTATTGCACCAACACACGAGGAGCTACTCAATTATTTATCCTGGCAGTTAATGAATACGCATCAATGGAGTTTAAAAAAGATGATCAAAGAAATGGTGATGAGTGCAACCTATCAACAGGATTCAAAATTTAATAATGACGCCTTAACGAAGGATCCATTTAATAAATTATATGCAAGGGGGCCAAGAGTTCGATTATCTGCGGAGCAAATACGAGATCAAGCATTAACGGTAAGTGGCCTATTAAGTAATAAAATGAATGGCCCTAGCGTGTATCCGTATCAACCAGAAGGTATTTGGAAGTCGCCCTATAATGGTGCTAAATGGATATTAAGTACAGATGGAGATCAATATAGGCGCGCCTTATACACTTTTTGGAAACGATCAGCACCTTATCCATCTATGTTAAGTTTTGATGGCACGAGTAGAGAAGTTTGCTCTGCGCGCCGTATCAGAACCAACACGCCATTACAAGCACTTAATTCATTAAATGATTCCGTATATATTGAAGCTGCGCAACACTTTGCAAAACGTGTTATAAAAATGGTTCCCCAAAACGCAAGCAAACAAATTAGCAAGGCCTATGAATTGGCATTTAATAAAACAATCAGCGCCGATCAACAAAAAGTATTTGAAAAATTATATCAAACTGCCTTGACGAAATACAAACAGGACAGTTTCAACATTGAACAAATTACTGGTAATAAAAATGCGAATGCAAATTCGGCTGCATTAATAATGGTCACCACGGCAATAATTAATACCGATGAATTTTTGACAAAAAATTAAATTGACATGAGTAAGCGAAGTAATAAAAATATTATACAGGAAGCCAACCTTCAAACATCACATCAAATCACTAGAAAGTATTTTTTCAAAGAATGTTTTTCAGGCATCGGCGCCATGGCATTAGGCTCCATGGTAGGTGGATGTGATTGGTTAGGAGAGAAGGATCGTTTTGGTCAATTCGCCAATACCAATCCGCTCATGGCGCAAGCGCCTCATTTTATAGGCAAAGCAAAATCGGTTATTTATTTACATATGGCAGGCGCTCCTTCTCAATTGGAACTATTTGATTACAAGCCTGAATTATTAAAATTAGACGGACAGGATTGTCCGCAAAGTTTACTAGAAGGAAAAAAATTCGCTTTCATACGTGGTGTTCCTAAAATGTTGGGACCACAAGCCATCTTTAAACAAAGGGGGCAAAGTGGCGCATGGATTTCGGATAATCTTCCTCATTTAGCATCGGTTGCAGATGAAATAAGTTTTTTAAAAGCAGTACAAACAGATCAATTCAATCATGGTCCTGCACAATTATTAATGCATACCGGATCGGCGCGTTTGGGTAGGCCTAGTATTGGCGCATGGGCTACTTATGGGCTTGGAAGCGAAAATAGCAATCTGCCGGGCTTTGTGGTATTAACATCAGGTGGTAACAATCCGGATGCGGGAAAAAGTGTTTGGGGCAATGGATTTTTACCCTCCGTATATCAAGGGGTGCAATGTCGTAGTGAAGGAGATCCGGTTTTATTTTTAAAGGACCCTGCAGGAATTGATCGAGACTTACGAAAAGCATCTATTGATGCGATCAACGAAGCAAATCAATTAACCTATAATGAATTTAAAGATCCTGAAACCATTGCGCGGATGGCACAATATGAAATGGCATTTAAAATGCAAATTTCAGTGCCTGATGTCATGAATATTAATGATGAGCCAGCCTATATTCATGAAATGTATGGAACCCAACCAGGCACCACCAGTTTTGCCAACAATGTTTTATTGGCACGTAAATTAGTGGAGAAGGGGGTACGCTTTGTGCAGTTATTTGATTGGGGTTGGGATAGTCACGGAACAGATATAAAAAACGCGGTAGATATTGGATTGGTAAACAAGTGTCGCAGTATTGATAAACCAATCACTGCATTATTACTTGATTTAAAACAAAGAGGATTACTTGATGAAACATTGGTCGTATGGGGTGGTGAATTTGGCCGTACACCGATGCAAGAAAATAGAGATGGCAAAACTTTACCATTTAAAGGCAGAGATCATCATACCGAAGCCTTCACTACTTGGATGGCAGGCGGTGGTATTAAGCAAGGAACGAGCTTCGGGGAAACGGATGAAATTGGATATAGTGCTATTAACGGAAAAGTAACGGCGCATGATATGCAAGCAACTATATTGAATCAATTAGGATTTGATCACGAAAAATTAGTGTATCCATTTCAAGGTAGGTCCTTTAGATTAACCGATGTGCATGGACGCGTAATTAA
>JBEATG010000056.1:0-4959 GCA_041162035.1 Bacteroidota bacterium | reverse complement strand
CACCAAAACCAAATTCCAATGACAGGATACCCAAGTAGCATGGCATGCCATGGATATACTTTATCATTTGTTGGTTTAAGTACTTGCCAATATTCTTTGGGGACGCCATTAATTAAATTTTCTATGCCGCCTACTTTGTTTAATCCTAAGAAAAAGATGAGCATCGAAATCGCAATTAATACAATGGACTGAACAACACCAGTATGTACAATTGCACTCAATCCCCCATTTACAGAGTAGGACATGGCTATCACTACCACTAATATTGCTGAAATATAAATAGGCACTCCAGTAAGCTGATTAATTACAATGCCGCCAATACATAACATAAAACTTGACCATACTATTAATGAAGAAATCATTGAGAAATAGGTAAAGAAAGTATGCGACCTTTTCCCAAAACGTTTCATCAAAAATTCTGGCATGGTAGAAATATTATTTGCCAAATACCTTGGAATAAACAAGAGGGATAGTAACATTAAAAATACCCAAGCAAGCCAATCAAAATTGGCCAATACCATGCCACTTGAATACGCTGCGCCAAAACTAGCAACCAACATACTAGGGCTTACATTTGTACTAAAAATAGATAACCCCACTTTATACCAGGGTAGTGATCTACCAGATAAAAATATATCTTCCGAAGCGGCTATTCCACTAACGCTTTTCCTTTTGCTTATGTATATTCCTATCAAAACTAAAAAAAGGATATACCCAAATATGACAATTGCATCTGCTAGCCCGATTTGAATTCTATTCATGATTAAAAATATTTAATTAGAAAGGAAGTAGGTTTATTTGTTTGTAAAAGATAAACTTTTAATATATAATTCATTGATTTCAATTAAAACATTTTCTAATGCTCGTTTGTTTAATATAAAATCTTGTATCAGTATTCCTGCATGATCTTGAAAATACAAATAACCATTGTACCTAGGACGGATAAAACCATTTTCCATTACGGGTAAAAGAGTACTAAAAAAATCATTGCATAAAAGATTATTCTGTTGACTAGTCCATGCAGATTTATGACCAGATTGTCCCCCATTTTCAACATAAAAAGTAGATTGGCATTTTGGAGAAACAATGGAAGTCAAAAATGCTACTGCAATATCCTTATGTTGACTAAATGCAGATACCGCTAAGCCCGTACCCCCAATTGTTGATTTGAGCCTTTGGTTATTTACATACACCATATCTGCATATTTTATTTTTTTATCCGAATAGCCTTCTCTCGAATAATTAGAATAGCAATAAGCAAAAGGGCAATAGAAATAGTCATCCGTTGATGTCATTAACTCTGCAACACCAATTGGATTTAGCTGAAACATTTTTTGATCTACCAGCCCGTATAGTTCTTTCATTAAAAGTAATGCTGCCTTTCCTGATTCAAAATTTACAACTTCATGTTCATTCAAGAATGGGGTGGTTCCACTAGCAATACAAAACATATAAAAATTCATCAACAAATCAATAGGTATCGCGGGAACGGCCACCTTCCCTTCACGCGCAAGTGTAATAAGGTCATCCCATATCACTGGTAATGAAATATTATTTTTTTTAAATAAATCAGGGCGGTAACTGGCTGCAGGCGTAGCTGCATCAATAGCAAGCGCCCACTGGTGTCCGTTATAATTATAGCTTTGGTGAGATTGCCCAACAGAATTATCCAACTGATCCTGTAAATACTCTTTTGAAAGATACGCTTCTAAGGGTAAAACGCAATTTGTGGCGGCGGCACATCCAACCCAAGGATGATCAATAATTAATAAATCGTATTGCTCAGTTAATTTTTCAATTGGAAAGTCAGCAAACTCCTGTAGTGACCTTTGGGTCCATTGAACCTCAACTCCTGGGTTTAATTCGGAAAATCTTTGAGAAAAAGCCAACAAAGGAGATATGCCCCTACTGTGCCCCCATGTTATACCCTTAATAATAATTTTTTCCATTTTATAAATTACAAAGAGTTTTGAAAATAGTCCCTTACTATAAAGCTGTTCTTAATGTATCTGGTTCAGAAGATAAAAATAATTTATTCATTATAGGATATAAGCCATGTCCTATTTCAATAGGTGCTTGTAATTTACCATTTTTAAAAACAATGGGTTGCTGGATCAGATCGTTAGTGTTAAGCAAGGAGAATTCTGTCCTGTTGACTTGATCAAATGCCAATGCAAGATGGGCGTTTATTTCAAAAATTGAATTTCCTAAATAAACCGGCAAATTGTGTTTTGTAGCGAGGGCAATACATTGTAAAGAATAATCAATATCCTTACCGGTTCTTATACCGTGGACACCTCCCTCATTCACAAGTTCATGCATTTTTTCAAAATTATTAATATAGTCATGTCCAATAATAGGAATGGGACTTCGAGATGTTAGTTCCTTAAATCCCTTAATATCGTCATTAGGCAAAGGATCTTCAATGTATTCTAGTTGAATGCCATTTTTTTGATAAGCTTCAATACGGTCCATCGCTATTTGCCAAGTCCATGCCTCATTTGCATCTGCAGTTAATTTGACATTATTACCTGCCACCGATTGAATTAATTTAATTCGCGCAATATCGCGCGCTACATCAGGCGCACCAATTTTAATTTTGATAATTGAAAAGCCACGATTTAAAAACTTTTTTGTAAGCGCAACTGTTTCATCATCGTTTAATGGATAGTCTAAAACACTACCATAACTTAAGGCCTCTTGTTTGATACAAGTAGGATTGAGTAATTTATATAATGGTACATTTTTATCCTGTGCCATTAAATCCCAAATTGCCAAACGGATAGCTGCATCCATTTGTGAAAGTCCGGAATGAAAGTTTTTCCTTACTAATTCTAAATTATTAGGGTCTTGATTTTTTAATATTGGCCACCATGTTTTTTGAAATAGCAAATCCAATTCACTATGACTAGGCAATTGCTTGATATACCAAGCACTCCTTGTGAAAGTTCCCTTCCATACAGATTCAGCATACCCCCAACCCATATGACCTTGATTGGTTTTAAGATTAACGCATAATACTTCTATTTCATCATAATGGCAATTATTATCGCCTATCATTCGACCTAGAGGAATTTGTATTGTATAAATTTCATAGTCTTCAATAAATAACATCTTAGAGTTGTGTTTTTTTATTTTAAATAATTTCCATTGCTATAGTGATGTATCAAATTCATTTTTGACCATTTTTTTGTGGTGTCAACACCCGGAAGCGCTCTTTGTATATTTGACATCATTTGATTCCAAATTTTCACACTTGTATCTGCGGATAAATACAAGGAATCCATCTTTGCTAAATCAGCGCCTTCTGGATAACTATATTCCATAACCACTTTATCCTCAAATCGATATATTTTAATTTCCTTTATCCCACTCAACTCATTCGCTTTTTTTATAGCTGGCCAAACACTTGAACTACTATGTAATGAATCATAAAAATGATACACTGCCGAGTCTGGCACCAAATTAGTCATCATTACAACGGTTGTTAAAGGAACTGATTGCACAGGCTTGTTGCTACAATTCATAAATAAGAAGATGAATAATACCAGAAAAACAGCCTCCTTAAATAGCCTATTCATTTGAGTTTTCATAAAATATATCTAATTGTAAATCAGTAACTTAAAAACACTTTTACAAAATAATATTAAAATCAATAATATTCTTATTGACAAAATAGCTAAATGATATACTTTTTTGACAATTATAGGTAAAAGTGGCTTTTAAAAAAATTTATACTTATACAGTAAAATTAAGTGTATGATTGGCTGATATGAATGTTTTATCATCAAGCCAGTCAAGGCTTTGCTTTAATTCAGTAAAATTACTTGCGCCTAAAACCACCTTATAAATAAGTGGATTATCATATACAAAATGTAAGGCTAAGGCCGAAATACTAACACTTGTTTTTTTACAATATGCGTTTAATTCTATAGCTCTTTGAATATGTGCTTGAGGGATCCAAGAAGGGTGTTCTTTAATATAAGTTTCCAATTTACTACCTAACAATCCCATATACAAAGGGCTTGCTTGCCAAATGTTAATTTGCTGGTTTTGCAATGCTGCATATTCATTCGTTAATGCCTCTTGATTTAAAATATTAAATCGATTGTACCCCATAAAATGATCAAAATATTTAGAGGATACATATGGCGTGAAGTCTGACCCATAATTACCCCCAATGCCTATTTGTTTAGCCCAACCTTTTGCTTTTATTTCAATTAAAGTATCAATGGCTGCTTGTATTTCATGCGATTTTAATCCTGTAGGATCATGCAAAAAAAGTACATCAATGCAAGATATTTTCAATATTTCTAAACTTTCGGAGACACTTCTAATTAATCCTGCTGGAGAAAAATCATAGGTGTCGGCATCCGGATTGTCTGCTTTTAATTTTCCAGCTTTGGTGCTAATAAAAGGGGTTTTACCTTTCCAAGTATACAAAGCTTTTCCTAATATAGATTCTGCATCGGCATATGCGGGCGAAGTATCAAAATGATAAATACCTTGCTCCAATGCATAGTGAATAGTTTGTTCAGATTCTGTAAAATTCACCGGACCCCAAATACCTGCCAAGCCTGCAGTACCCAATACTATTTTATCTCTTGAAGGTACACTCATTTTAAAAGTTGATTTGAATATTTGGATACCGCTTTCTAAATTGATCAACACCGCCTTGGGTGATTTTGGTATTCCAGCAATATATAGTTTTTAAATTATTACTCAGATTTAATTTAGCTAATCCATTGTCTGAAATGGACGTACCCACAATATTTAAATAATTTAATTGTGTAAACTGATTCAGCAAACTGATTGCATCATCATTGAGTGAAGTATAAGCTACATTAAGTTTAAGTATATTTTTGCAGCTACTTAAAGTAGCGATGCTTTTATTTGTAATTTTTGTATTCGCTAAATTCAGCCAAACTAAATGGCTATCAAGTATTGTAATTTTTTGTA
>JBEATG010000045.1:0-5897 GCA_041162035.1 Bacteroidota bacterium | reverse complement strand
GCATTACACTTCGTAGCTCAATAATTAATATGCCAAGTAACAATGCAACCACAAGAGTTGATGTTAAAGGCTGGAGAGAACACAGAGCTGCATTTTTAAGTGGTGAAGATGGCTGGTTAGAATTTTCAAATATTAATTTAGATGGAATAAAAGCAATTGATTTCTCTTATGGTATTCCACAACAGTTAGATAAAGGATATGTAGTTACTTTATTCCAAGATGAGCCTACGCCTGGCAAAGGAAATAAAAATGTAATTGCGGAGCTTAAAATGGAAAATTATAAAGGGACTTTATTTAGCACCCAAACATTGCCATTGCAAAATGTGAAACCCGGTGATCATAAATTATTCTTAAAAATAGTAAGAGTAAACAAAGAAGAAGGACACCGCTTAGCGGTTATTTCCTTGAAGTTGATTCCGAATTAATAATAAACTTAGTAGGAATGATATAAAGAAGCCGCCCCCCCGAGTACTCGGGGGGGGGCGGCTTCTTTATATATTACTAGTAAGGTGAATCTATTAATTTGGTATCAACCTCAATGAAATAACTGCTAAGCGGTGCCCTTCTTCTTTATTGACTCTAAGTATTTTTAAGAATAATTTATGTTCACCTGGCTTCACATTTTGCAATGGTAATGTTTGGGTGCTAAATAAAGTCCCTTTATAATTTTCCATTTTAAGTTCGGCAATTACATTTTTATTTCCTTTGCCTGGTGTAGGCTCATCTTGGAATAAAGTAACTACATATCCTTTATCTAACTGTTGTGGAATACCATAAGAGAAATCAATTGCTTTTATTCCATCTAAATTAATATTTGAAAACTCTAACCAGCCATCTTCACCACTTAAAAATGCAGCTCGGTGTTCTCTCCATCCCTTAACATCTACTCTTGTAGTTGCATTGTTACTTGGCATATTAATTATTGAGCTGCGTAGTGTAATGCTATTAGTTGCACTTAATGGTTTAATGCCCGCACCGCCTTTGTCAGTATAGCTTGCAGTAATTTGCATTAAATTACCCGCACCCATATTTTCCGCACTTGCAGTAATAGTTCCTTTTGCAGGCAAGGAAACCTCCTTCTTTTTATTAACACTTAAAATGTAATCAACAATTAAATCCAACTCCTCTTGTTTTAAACTAGGATGTGCAGCCATGGCTACTTCACCCCAAACGCCACTTCCGCCTTTGGTTATTTTGTTAGATAAGTAGGTTTTGTTTTTCAAATCATTTTTGTATTTATCTGAAATCATTGCAAAGGATGGGCCTACTGATTTTTCGTTTTCTTTATGACATGCTTTACAATCAAGTGTTGCTACTAAATTTTTTCCTTCCATAATAGCTGTCACGACTTGATGTCCTACTACTTGTGCCTTATCGGGACTACTTAAATAATCTACTTTTACATAAATTGATTTATTGTCTATTCCACCTTTTTCAGTAGATCCATCTTCCTTGTCCTTTACATTCACCGCATAGGTGATTGGTTTACCAGGGTAATAAAAATGATCACCTCCCGTTAAATTTACTTCCACCTTAGGTGATTCGTTTCCTGCATATACCTTTATTACTTCGCTTTTTGTTACCGCACCTTTGGTGTCTTTTACTGCAACAGATATTGCATATTCACCTGCTTTTGTAAATGTAAATGGTGTAGTTGCGGTTTTAGTAGTTTTAATTAAGTTACCAAAACTCCAAACATAAGTTAGTGGATCACCGTCAGCATCAACAGATCCCGTTGCATCTGCTTGAATAGTGAATGGAAGTGTACCCGAAAATTTGTTGATACTAATTTTTGCTTTGGGTGCTCTATTGCCGCCATTATAATCAATTCTTGAAAGTGCCGCATCTGCATTTTTTGAAAACCAGCCGCTACCATATTCTAAAACATAAAATCTTCCATCAGGCCCAACTTCAATATCAATTTGACTATTAAATTTGGTGTTAGGCATGAATGGGTCCATTTGTTGGTAGTTTCCTTCTGCATCCATCGATACCATTTTTATCCAACCCCTAATCCACTCGTAAAACATGAGTTTATTATTAAAGTAATCTGGATATCTCGTTTCCTTAGGATAAAATTCGTTGTGATAAATGGGCCCTGCCATTGCATTTCGACCACCCGAACCTACTTCAGGAAATTCAGTGGAGATGGCATATGGGTACCAAATAAAGGCAGGACTTACTGGAGGTAATTCAGTTAATCCTGTATTATTTTTTGATAAGTTCAGTGGTTTTTTAGGATCAAAGAAGTCTCCGACTACACCGGTTTCATAATCAAATTGTCGATAAGGATAGTTGCCTCCAATAAATAAAGGATAACCAAAATAACCCGCTTTACGCGCTTGATTTAATTCATCATAACCACGTGGGCCTTTTTCTTCAAATTTGTCTCCACCCGCATCTGGTCCAACATCACCCCAATATAAGAAACCTGTTTTTCTATCAACAGAAATACGATAGGGGTTTCTTGCGCCCATTGCATAAATTTCAGGTCTTGTTTTTGGTGTACCTGGTTTAAAAAGATTTCCTTCAGGAATTGAATAAGAAGCATCTGGATTTATTTTTATGCGCAACACCTTTCCTCTTAAATCGTTGGTATTACTTGGTCCTCTGCGTCCATCATATTGTTCAAAGCCCGGACGATTATCTATTGGTCCATAACCCTCTAAAGTATATTTTGAATCTGGCTGATTAAACGGAGTGGTATTATCTCCTGTTGAAATAAACAAAGATCCATCAGGCCCAAATGTAAGAGAGCCAGCCGTATGACAACAAATATCTCTTGTCGTTCCTACATCAATGATCTTTTTTTCAGATGCCATATCAAACTTTCCGTTCTTTAATACAAAACGTGATAATCTATTGGCTGCTGTATCTTTTGTTGCATAAAACAAATAAACATAATTGTTTTTTGCATAGTTAGGATCGGCTGTTACGCCAATTAATCCTTCTTCCGCATTTACACCCTTGGCTGTTGTTTTGTGATACACATCAAGCTTGGCCACCTGCGTCACTTTTTTAGTAAGGTGATTATAAAACATCACTTCGCCCTTACGTTGTACAACTAAGATATCAAAATTAGGAAGTATCGCCATTTCAGTAGGCTCATCAAACATACCACCCGCTAAAATATTTTTTGTAAATCGATCTTCATCTGGCACCAAATATGATTTAGCTTTTGAATAATCTAGTTGCACATTATTTCCTATCGCATATTTTATACCACCTAAAAGATGTTGCATAAAAAGTGGCTCAGCAAAAGATTCATTCGTATGTCCAAGTTCGGTATAAAAAGCCCTACCGCCATCATATTCATGATACCAAGCCATTGGATGGCTGTTTCCATGTATTCCGCCTTCATATGATTTTTCATCAATGCTGATTAGCACTTTAACTTCATTTCCTGGTGCTTTTTTAAAGTTATACCACTCATCGTATCTTTCCCAAACTGCAGGAAGATGTGCCGTGCTTGCATGTGTATTGTCATTGACAATTAATTTTGCTGTTTGTTGTTTGGGATGACCTTGGAAATAGGCACCCACTAATTTTCCGTACCAAGGCCAATTGTATTCGCAATCAGTTGCTGCATGCACACCCACAAAGCCTCCGCCCGCTTGAATGTAACGCTCAAACACGGCTTGTTGTTTGTTATCCAACATATCTCCGGTCGTACTTAAAAATACGATAGCACTGTACTTTTTTAAATTTTCTTCTGTAAAAATAGAAGCGTCCTGGGAGGTGTCTACTTTAAAATTATTTTCAGCACCTAATTTTAATAGCGCCAACTTGCCAACCTTTATAGAGCCATGTACAAATGCTGCTGTTTTAGAAAATACAAGTACTCTGTTTTGTGCACCCACTTGCATCGTTATCACAAGTAAAAATGCAATAAAATAGGATTTCATTTGATTCATAATCGTTTTTTGAATTTTTTCTTGAACACCCTTGGTCCAAGCCTCAATTTGAAGATTGAATTTAATGATTTTATGACTAATAAAACAAGCTAAAGGGAGGTTATTTATGATTGGCAGGACGCTAGGCGTTTGTCGAGTGAATTATGTTGCTAATGATTGTTAATATTAAATCATTTTTTGAAAAAAAATAGCGGCTGCCAATGAATGGAGTCGCTATTTTTAAAGTGTATTTGCTAAGCTTTAAAATATTAAAAAAATATTTTATAATCTATGATAATCTGCTTTCCAATTTTGAATAGCAGCTTTAATTTCTTTGTTAGACAAATTTTCCTTGATCGCGCGATCTAGTAAAGCTAAGTATTCGCTATCGGCTGCAAATCGAAGGGCAATGATTTGTGGCAATTTTAATTCAGCTGGAAATAATTTTCCAGTTAAAATATAATGACGTAAGTTTTCTTCGGCACGAATAGCGCGGTCCTGCGCTTTTAATGGAAATGTGCGAATGTATATCCACAACACTGCAAAAATAAATGCAGCTAAGGTTAATAAAGCAGCCAAATATTTATTTTCTGGTGTAGCACGACATAAATAATTGATAGATCCGCCTAATAAGGCGAGTATTGATAACATTCCAATGTAATGAAATCCGGGTACCAATATAGCATGGTTCTTGAAATTTTGTTCTTGCATGTTTATGTTTATTTAATTTGTAAGGTACTCTTTTTTTGATTCAAGCTCAGCCAATCTGATTGATAATCCTATTCTTATTTTATTGGAAATTTAAAAACCAACTAAACCAACGCTTCAAATAATATTTCAACAGGATGTAGTGCTGTTTTTTGCGCCCCATCTTTTATTTGATGGCGACAACTGGTTCCTGGTGCTGCAATGATGGTTTCGCTTAATTGATTTCGTACTGCAGGCAATAAGACCAATTCTCCAATTTGCATGGATAAATCATAATGTTCTTTTTCATAGCCAAAGGATCCAGCCATGCCACAACAACCTGATGGAATAACTTCCACTTTATAATTTTCCGGGAAAGAAAGTATGGCTTGGGTGGGTGCTACTGATGCTATTGCTTTTTGTTGACAGTGACCGTGTAATTTAATGAGCCTTGCGTTTTTAGTAAATGCTTGTGTTTGAATATTCCCTTTGGAAATTTCATTCGCAATAAATTCGTCAATTAAAAAAGCATTTTTAGCTAATGCATTTGCTGATGCTACATTATGATCATCTGCCAAATCAGGATATTCATCTCTGAAAGTAAGAATAGCTGAAGGCTCAATACCAATCAATGGAATTTCATTGGTTACGATGCCACCCAATAGTTCAATATTTTGATTAGCAATTTTTTTTGCTTGTCTTAATAAACCCTTGGAAAGCCAAGCCCGACCGCTTTCTACCTGCTTGGGTAATAAAACCTCATAGCCTAACTTTTCTAATAATAAAATCCCCTTTATTCCAATTTCTGCATCATTGTAATTGGTAAACTCATCGCAAAACAAGAACACTTTTTTATTTCCTTTTGTGTTGTTGGAGGTATAATTTTTTTGGAACCAATTTTCTAAAGTGACTTTTGATATTTTTGGCATGGATCTTTTGATCGCAAACCCTGATAATAATTTAATCACCGATCCGGTGATCACATTACTAATAATAAAATTATATAAACTAGGAAATAGGGAGGCAAGTTTTGCAGCGGCTGTAAAATTGGCAATTAATTTTGAACGGAACGGCACCCCATTGGCGTCGTAATATTGTTGTAAAAATTCTGCTTTTAATTTAGCCACATCCACATTGGATGGACACTCTGACTTACATGCTTTACAACTCAAACACAAATCCATCACCTCATAAATTTCTTTATGGTCAAAGCGATTTAATTTATCTGAATTGGTTAAAAATTCTCTTAAGATATTTGCCCGCGCCCTGGTCGTATCTTTTTCATTTTTACTTGCCATAAACGAAGGACACATAGTC
>JBEATG010000309.1:0-2928 GCA_041162035.1 Bacteroidota bacterium | reverse complement strand
GATGTACAGGTTTCACCGTCTTAGATTCCCCTAAACGAACCACCACTGCATTTTTATCGCGAATAATATAAACATACTGCCCAAACAAACCATTTTGCGCCACAATATCATGCCCTTGTTCTTTGAACATCCAATATTGATAACCATAAAAATCGACTGGGTTTTCATTTTCGTAAGCATCTTTTAAATAGGTTGCTGGCGTTGTAGCTGCTTGAACATAATTACTAGAAACAATTTGCTTCTCGCCCCATTTACCATTTTGTAATACGAGTTGTCCAAATCTTGCATAGTCACGCGCTACTCCATTGAAACAACAGAAAGCTTTTTCATGTTTTTGGGCCCCGTCTAAAAGCCACAATGCATCTGCTTCAGCGCCCATGGGTTGCATAAATCTTTCTGAAATAAGTGTTGAAATATTTTGACCAAATACTTTTTCAACTATCAAGCCCAATACTTGTGTATCTCCACTGCGATAATCCCAATACTCGCCAGATGGTTCTTTGTATGCCATTTTACCAACCATGAATTCTTCGTCATCTCCATAATAACCATAAGCATTCAAACTAAAATAGCCTTTATCAAATTCATAATAATTAGTACCAGAGCTCATGGTTAATAAATCTTTAATACGCACTTTTTCTAAGCCATTTGTTTTAAAATGAGGCACATAATTCCCCGCTGGTTCTTCGATTGATTTTATTTTTCCTTCATCTACTGCAATGCCAATTAATAAAGAGATCATACTTTTAGCAGCAGAAAAAGAACCACTTAAAGTGGTAGGTGTATATCCATCCCAATACTTTTCATAAATTAGTTTTCCATCTTGAATGACTAAAAAAGCATGTGTGTCATTAGAGTCCATAATGGCCAAAAGAGAATCTGAAATAACAAGTTTATTATAACTAGAGTCCAAGGGCCAGTACTGAGGTTTTCCTCCGCTAGGTACCAAGCGCGTTGGATGGGTTTTATAATCGTGAATAGTATGCACACCCCATGAGGCAAAGTTTTTCAAGTGTGCAAACTGAGGAGTAAAAGATAGACCGCCTAATACAATTATGATTAGTACAAGGCCAATGGTAA
Source organism: Bacteroidota bacterium (assembly GCA_041162035.1). GTDB lineage: Bacteria > Bacteroidota > Bacteroidia > Chitinophagales > Chitinophagaceae > Sediminibacterium. Next base: position 1,848 of record JBEATG010000309.1, on the reverse strand, counting down.
TTTTTTTTAGCATAGTTTGGAAAAGTTTGGTTTATTTGCAATCCGCTTCTATAGAAGCACCGCTATAAAATTAAATAAATTAACTCTAATAAAATGTATTCAAGCGAATTTCAGGCAATAATTGACCGCCGTAGATCAAACCGAAGGTTTGACCCCCTAGTAGAAGTGCCGGATGAAGTCATTAAAAGAAGTATAGAGCGGGCTATTTTATCGCCTAATAGTAGCAATATGCAACTTTGGGAATTCTATTGGATTAAAAACGAGGAAGAAAGAAAAAAATATGAGGCCTTATGCTTAGGGCAGTCTGCTGCCAAAACAGCCAAACAAATTGTAGTTTTTGTAACTAGAAAAGATTTATGGCCTCAAAGAGCCAAATGGAATTATGATAGATTAAAAGCAGGCATCAAAGGGGAACCCTCCAAACTAGAAAAAAGAGGATTGGACTATTATGGTAAATTAATGCCTCTTGCTTATCGTAGTGATATTTTTGGAATTTTTGCTTTGGTAAGAAGATGTATTAGTTTTTTTATGGGCATTTCAAAACCATTTATACGTTTTGGTGGCAAAGCGGATCAAAGAATTACCGTGCATAAATCTTGTGCCTTAGCTGCACAAACATTTATGTTGTCCATTGCTGCTGAAGGATTTGAATCTTGCCCTATGGAAGGCTTTGATCAAGTAAGAGTAAAAAAAGCATTGAACCTTCCGGCAGGTGCTGAAATTAATATGATTATTGGCGTGGGCAAAGGTACAGAGCAAGGTATATGGGGCCCTCGATTCAGAGTACCTTATGAAGAAGTAGTTTTTGAGCGATAAGAAATAAACGCAAATAAAATAAGCCCCCTAGAATATCGGGGGCTTATTTATACTTTACAATAATTAGTTATAGCAATTATTTTATAGCAGGTGTAATGATAATATTTCTATACTCAATGGGACCATGGTCTCCTTGCATCATAATAGGGCCTGGCTCTCCTTCATTGCTATCTAAAGCACCGCCTGTTACACCTGGAATTTGTTGATTATAAATAATAGTCGTACCATTTAATACCACAGTCACTACTCTACCCACTAAGGTAATATCATAAGACTGCCACTCTCCTGCTTCTTTTGCCATATTAAATAAAGGGTCAATAAATCCATAAACCCCTCCTAAATAAGTGCTTAGGGGTTCTTTCCCTTTACTATCTTCCACTTGCACTTCATATCTTCCTCTTAAATACACACCACTATTACTTTCTTTAGGATAACGAAATTCAATATGTAATTTAAAATCATTAAATGTTTCTACCGTTCTAATATTCGCACCAGATGCTGGGCTTTTCAAAACTCCGTTCTCTGCCACCCATTGATTCTTACCCAAGGCCTGCCAGCCGTCTAAATTTTTTCCATTAAATAATGGCATTGGCTTTCCCCAAACAGGTTTTTTATTTGAAATTAAACGAGGCGCTCTTACACCTGTAAAACTAAATGTTTTACCTAAAGGACTAAGAATAGTGCCAACTAGTTTGTCGTCTTTTATAGTGGCTTCAAAAACCATTTCCTTATCGCTAACATCAAATTGAGTAGGAATCTTAAAATTAACCTTGCCCTCTTTGAAAAACACTTCCGAAATAGGACGCGCACTACCCGATTCCCAAACAAAATGCCCTGTTAATGTTTTGATACCAGAATGTCTTACTTCCAACCATGAAGCGGCCTTGCCTCCATTAAAATCCACGGTCAAATCCCATCTACCTTCAATAGGCACTGCTTTCATTCCCTGCGCCATTACTTGATTATTTGAAACAAAGGCTAAGAGCCCTACTAATAATAAGAAACAATAGTTTTTCATATCTGTTTAAATTA
>JBEATG010000298.1:0-2897 GCA_041162035.1 Bacteroidota bacterium | reverse complement strand
GGTGATTTTTTGTCTCAAGCAAGTAACAATCCCTATGATTTAAGAGATACAAGTATTGTGAAGCGTAAAGTGGAGTATGATGCTGCAACAAAAAGGTACTATTTAACTGATATGATTGGTGACGGATATCAAAGAACTCCGAGCACCTTAAACTTTGACGAGTTTTGGAAATTAAAAACTGCAAAGGATGAACAAGCATATTTCAGACAAAGAGCCAATTCAATAGGCGTGTTGAATCGAAAAATTAGCCGCCCTAAATCAAAAATATTTGATAGTTACTTTGACAGGTTGTTTGGTAAAACTGGTTCGGATTTAAAAGTAGATATTAAACCAGTGGGGGAAATAAATATTAAAGCTGGTTATCAAGGACAAAATGTAAAAAATCCAACCTTACCTGAACGAGCGCGAAGAAACGGTGGATTTGATTTTGATGCCAATACCAATTTTAGTATGAACGCAAGTATTGGTGACAAGTTAAAATTCCCGATCAATTTAAATACACTCTCCAATTTAGGTTTTGATAATCAGATTAAGTTAAACTACAAGGGTAAAAAAGATGAAATTATAAAAGCAGTGGAGGCTGGTAATATTAATTTTGTTTCAAGAAGTACTTTAATACCGAGCACGCAAAATTTATTTGGTCTTAAATCGCAACTACAATTTGGTAAATTATTTGTAACAGCAGCCATCGCTAATCAAAAGTCACAGCGACAATCCATGGCATTGCAAGGAGGCTCATCTACCCAAAAGTTTCAAAAAAGATTGGATGACTACGAGGAAAACAGGCACTTTTTATTAGCACAATTTTTTAGGAACAATTTCAATAATGCCATGTCCACTTTGCCATTGGTGACAGGCCAAGCGCAGGTGCAAAGAATTGAGGTTTGGGTAACCAATCGTTACGGACAAACGACCAATGCGCGTGACGTGGTGGGTTTGATGGATATTGGAGAGCCTATTCCTAATAATAAAACTTACGCAAGTAACACATCTGCAAAGTTTCCTGAAAACAATGCAAACAGTTTGTATAGTAGTATTGCGAACAACAGTGCAGCTAGGAATCCTTCAGCAGTATCAGGTGTATTGAGTATGGCAGGCTTAAAATCGGCCGAGGATTACGAACGTACCTTTGCGCGAAAGCTAACGGAGAATGAATATTATTTTAATCCACAAATAGGTTTCTTATCATTAAACATTCCATTGCAGCCTGATGAAGTATTGGCCGTTGCGTTTCAATATACCTATAATGGTAGGGTGTATCAAGTGGGTGAATTTTCAGAGAACACCGCACTCGACCCCAATAAAGGCGTACAAAATGTTTTATTTTTAAAACTATTAAAAGCAACCACACAACGAACCGATTTGCCTATCTGGAATTTGATGATGAAAAACGTGTACTCCTTGGATTTGTTTGGATCCATTCAGCAACAGGATTTTCAATTAAATATTTTATATGAAGAGCCAAGTAGGGGTTTAAAAAGATATATGCCTGTAACAGGAGCGAATGTATCAGGACAATCCTTGATTAAATTATTACAATTAGATCGTTTAAATAATCGAAATGATCCACAGCCTGACGGGGTATTTGATTTTGTGGAGGGATTTACGGTTTTATCTAAAATGGGCCGTATCATTTTTCCTTTACTTGAACCCTTTGGCGATGATTTAAAAAACATTGCGTTTAAAGGAGTGAGTGATGATACTGCTAAAAAATATTTATTTCCACAATTATATCGCAACATTAAAGCGGAGGCGCAAACTTATGCAAACCTGAATCGATTTGTAATGGAGGGTCAAGTGAAGGGAAGTGCAGGCGGATCCGAGATTAGTTTAAATGCATTTAATGTACCACCAGGTTCGGTAAGTGTACGTGCAGGTGGACAAATATTAATGGAAGGGCGCGATTATGTGGTTGATTATGGTTCGGGAACTGTGCGTATTATTAATCCTGGTATTTTAAGTTCTAATATTCCAGTGGATGTTTCTTTTGAAAATAATTTAGGTTTTGGATTTCAGGAACGCGGCTTTAGGGCATTGCGTTTAGATTATATGGCCAGCAAGGATTTTATTTTTGGATTATCATCAAGCAGATTAACTGAACGACCTTTTTTTACTAAAACAAATTTTGGTTCTGATCCTATTAAAAATACCATGTATGGGTTTGATTTTAATTACAAAACAGAATTACCAAAATTAACAAAGGCCTTAGATAAGCTTCCGTTTTATAGCACTAAAACAAAGTCCTATTTAACCGCTTATGGGGAAGGTGCTTTTCTACAACCTGGGCATGCCCGTCAAATAGGAAGAGGTGGTGATGGTGTGGTTTATTTGGATGATTTTGAAGCAACACGTACTAATATTGACTTACGTTTTCCATTTACTGCTTGGACTTTAGCATCTACCCCACAAGAGCGTTTTAAAGAAGCCAACTTATCCGATTCTATTGACTATAATTATAACAGAGCAAAGCTTGCATGGTATACCATTGAGCCAACCTTGCAGGATAAAAACTCCATTAACAATCCGCTCAGATCCAATTTGGCTTCGTTGAGTGATCCAAGGGTGCGTCAGGTGTATACCAATGAATTGTTCCCACAAAAAACAACGAATATCACGGATGTGCAATTGCCAACTTTCGATTTAAGTTATTATCCAAAGGAGCGTGGCCCTTATAACTTTAATTATAAGGATATGGATGCCGCTGGAAAGTTTACAAATCCAAAAGATAAGTGGGGCGGTATTATGCGTTCCTTAGATCAAACTGATTTTGAAACAGGGATAATAGAGTATGTTGAATTTTGGGCACAGGATCCATTTATTAAATCTAATGCGACCAGAGGAACCTTGGTCTTGAATTTAGGAAATGTGAGTGAAGATATTTTACGTGATGGTCGACG
>JBEATG010000306.1:0-3519 GCA_041162035.1 Bacteroidota bacterium | reverse complement strand
ATGCAAACGTTTAAATTCACCTTGCTATGGGCTGTACTTATTATTCTGTTTTTAATTTTTCTACAATATAAAAGAAGGAAAATGCCAATAGATTGATTTTTATAGCGTGTGATTTTGTTTTATCTTTAATACAGCATAAATCATTATCAGTGTCTTCACTTAAATTTACAATCATACAAACCGCCCTTTTTTGGGAGGACAAAGGAGCTAACCTAGAAGCCTTAGCTAAAAAGATAATGGCGATTGCCGAGCCAACTGAAATTATTGTACTTCCTGAAATGTTTACTACGGGATTTAGTATGCAGCCCGCTTTGTTTGCAGAAACAATGGAAGGACCCACCGTTCAATGGATGCGTCGATTGGCTGAGACTAAAAAATCAATCATCACCGGATCGGTTATTATTGAAGAGAACGGCAACTATTATAATCGCTTAATTTGGATGCTCCCCAATGGACAATTGGGCCATTATGACAAACGACATTTATTTGCTTTTGCGGGTGAACATGAATTTTATAGCGAAGGAAACAAAAGGTTAATTGCAAGTGTTAAGGGTTGGAAAATTAATTTACAAATTTGTTTTGATTTGCGTTTTCCAATTTGGGCACGCCAACAATTAGCAAACACAAGTGGAAAGGCAGATGAGGAAAATATAAATGTTCCTGACTTAGAATATGATGTATTGTTGTATGTTGCCAATTGGCCGGAAAAAAGAAACCATGCTTGGAAAACCTTACTCACCGCACGTTCCATTGAAAACCAATGCTATACCATTGGCGTGAATCGTGTTGGGTTGGATGGAAAAAATATTATGCACAGTGGGGATAGTATGGTGGTGGGACCACTTGGTGAGATTTTATATCACTGCGCTTATGAGGAAGATATATTTCATATTACATTACAAAAAGAAGAATTAGTAAAAACAAGGGGGCAATTTCCTTTTTGGAAGAACGCTGATTTTTTTAATATTGAATTATAATGCAACAAATTTTATCGGTTCAAGAATTATTTACGGGAGAACATTGGATTTCGGAGGCGGTTATCGTAATTGAAAACGGAAAAGTAACGGATATAAAAAAGGAGGGATATGATCATAAAAATGCAATGCCACTCATTGTACCTGCTTTGATTGATTTGCAAATTTATGGTGCGGATGAAAAATTATTATCTGAATTTCCTACAGCCGATACGATTCAAAAAATTTATGATTATTGTGTGGCCAGCGGTACCGCGTATTTTCAACCCACACTAGCAACACAAAGTTGGGAGATAATATATAAATGTATTGATGCGGTTCGCGATTATAAAGCCGGTGGTGGAAAGGGTTGCATAGGCTTACATATTGAGGGGCCCTGGATTAATTCACTAAAAAAGGGGGCGCATGCAACGGAATATATTCATCAGCCAACATTAAAAGAAGCACAGGATTTATTGGATTACGGCAAAGATCATATTAGTATGATAACGCTCGCGCCAGAAATTGTGGATGCATCCATTATTCAATTACTTGAAAATAGTGGCATCGTAGTTTCGGCTGGTCATAGTGATGCTACCTATGAGCAAGCTACCCATGCATTTAATAATGACATAACTGTAGCAACACATTTATACAATGCCATGAGCGCATTGCGACATCGTGCTCCCGGAATGGTAGGCGCTATATTTAATCATAAAAAAGTAGCCTGCAGTTTAGTGGCGGACGGTTTTCATGTTGATTTCAACGCAATAAAAATTGCAAAGAAAATAATGGGTGAAAGATTGTTTTTTATAACAGATGCGGTAACTGCAACGAATTCAGGAATATACCAACATCAAATGGCGGGCGATAAATATGAAAGTGCGGGTGTATTAAGTGGCTCTTCTTTAACCCAACTAAAATCGGTCAATAATTTAGTTAATGAAGTGGGCATCGATTTAGGCGAGGCAGTAAGGATGTGTAGTTTATATCCAGCAAGGGTGATGAAACGTTCGGAAATTACAGGAAAGATAGCTGTAAATGAAAACGCCGACCTACTTTGTTTAACCACAGATCGACGTATAATAAATTTGATTACCTGCTAGAGTAATTATGCTTTGTTACCAAATGCATTCCAGCCTTGTGCAGTAATATCAAAAACATTTTTTCCCTTCGTTATAATTTTAGTACCCTCATCTGCATCACACATATAGCCGATCACACTAATTTCTTCTTGCAAAGTAATTTTATCATAATCGGATTGCTTCATGGTAAATAATAATTCATAATCCTCGCCGCCGTTTAATGCGCATACCGTTGGATCTAAACCAAACTTAAACGCAGCAGCTTTAGTATCCTCATGAATAGGAATTTTATCTTCGTAAATACGACAGCCTAAATTGCTTTGTTTACACAAATGCAATACATCACTACTTAAACCATCACTTACGTCCATCATTGCAGTTGGTAATATTTCTTGTTGTTCAAGTATATCTAAAATATCTTTTCTTGCTTCTGGTCGCAACAACCTTCCAACAATATAATCTTCATTCTCTAATGTCGGTTGTACTTGTGGGTTTTCTAAAAATATTTGTTTCTCGCGTTCCATTAAAGTCAATCCCAAAAAGGCGCCGCCCAAATCGCCGGATACACAAATCAAATCACCACTTTCAGCAGTGCTACGTTTTACATATTTATCTGGGGATACTTCACCAATCGCTGTAACAGAAATGATGAATCCTTTTTGAGAAGTACTTGTATCACCACCGATTAAATCAACACCATATAATTCACATGCATGATGAACACCATCATAAAATTCATTTAGGGCTTCCAAGCTAAATCGATTGCTGAAAGCGATGCTCATCGTGATTTGCGTGGGTTGCGCATTCATTGCATAAATGTCACTTAAATTAACAATCACCGCTTTGTATCCTAAATGTTTTAAAGGCGTATACATTAAATCGAAGTGCACCCCTTCAATTAATAAATCGGTCGTTATTACAGTTTGTTTTCCAAAATGATCAATCACTGCTGCATCATCTCCAATGGATAACACAGTGGATACATTTTGAATTTCAAAATTTTCGGTTAGATGGTCTATCAAACCAAACTCACCTAGTTTTTCAATTTCTGTTCTTTCTGTTGACATAAAAAATATTAAAGTGTTCCTCCATTAATAACTAACTGTAGTTGTTGGTGAATTTTTCCATTGGTAGCAATGATGCCTGGATTGTAGGGTGTATAAGAATTTCCTTGTAGATCCGTGACTTTTCCACCTGCTTCTTCTACAATTAAAAATCCTGCCGCACTATCCCATGCTTGTAATTTGTGTTCATAGAAACCATCAAATCTACCTGCCGCTGTCCAACACAAATCAAGTGCAGCACTTCCTAATCGACGAACGGGAATAGCCTTGCGAATTAATTTTTCAAAAATTTGTAAGGGTCCGTTAGCGGTATCTAAATATTGATATGGAAATCCAGTGACTAAGCAGCTTGTTAATAAATCAGACTTATCACTTACTTGAATTTTTTTATCATTCAAGGTTGCTCCTTGTCCGCGC
>JBEATG010000234.1:0-3683 GCA_041162035.1 Bacteroidota bacterium | reverse complement strand
ACATTACTGATATTCCATCCGTTAGTGAAGGAGATTCGGTGCAGGTATTTGGTAAAAATTTAGACATAACGCAAGTCGCAAAATGGGCAGGAACTATTCCCTATGAAATTTTAACATCCATTGGGCAAAGAGTAAAAAGAATCTATATAGCCGACTAACTAATCAAAGTATTATCTTTGCCCATCATTTATAATTTGAAATTGATATGAACGGAAAAAAAATAGTTGCATTAGTTGCTTTGATTATTTTTATTGATCAAGCTTTAAAATTTTATATTAAATTAAATTATTTTATTGGGGAAGAGCATGCGATTATTGGAACATGGGCCAGGCTTCACTTTGTGGAGAATGAAGGAATGGCATGGGGGTTGAAGTGGGGAGGTAATATTGGAAAAATCGCATTAACTCTGTTTAGATTAGTGGCTGTTATATGGGGTGTATTTTTAATAAAAGGGTTTATTGAAAAAAAATACCACAACGGATTTTTATTATGTGCGTCGCTCATTTTTGCAGGCGCCTTAGGCAACTTAATTGACAGCATTTTTTATGGTGTTATATTTGAAGCAAGTGTTCCTTATACAACGATGGTAGCAAACCTATTTCCATTGGGTGGGGGGTATGCCCCTTTACTACAAGGAAAAGTAGTGGACATGTTTTATTTCCCTATTATTCAAAATGCACATTTCCCCTCCTGGTTCCCTATTTGGGGCGGCGAGGAGTTTGAGTTTTTTAGACCAGTTTTTAATGTCGCAGATGCGGCAATTAGCACTGGCGTGATTTCATTGTTTATTTTTCAGGGGAAATTTTTTAAGGAACCAGCAGCTACGGCACCTGAAAGCCCATCTAACCCTATTTCGTAGGGGTACTTACCTTATTTTGACCAAAAAATGGTCTGGCCTTTTTTACAAGCTTATTCGTACCTTCGTGCCCTAAAAATGAGCTAGGATAAGCGTTTTATGAATAAAAAGTACACTGAATTTAATGGACTGCATCTGCCTACAATTGAGGCAGAAATTTTGGCCGCTTGGAAGGCAGAACAAGCTTTTGAGCAATCGGTCATCTTAAGGGAAGGCAAAACGCCTTTTGTTTTTTATGAGGGTCCACCGAGTGCCAACGGAATGCCAGGGATACATCATGTTATTTCAAGGACATTAAAAGATATGGTTTGTCGATATAAAACCATGCAAGGATTTCAAGTGAAGCGAAAAGGTGGGTGGGATACGCACGGGTTACCTGTGGAATTAGGTGTCGAAAAAGAATTGGGCATTACCAAAGAAGATATTGGGAAAACAATCACGGTAGAAGCTTACAATAAAAAATGTCGTGAAGCAGTATTGCGTTATAAAAAAGAATGGGATGATATCACCAACAAAATGGGTTATTGGGTTGACTTGAATAATCCATATATCACCTTTGAAAATGATTATATTGAAACACTTTGGTGGATATTAAGTACCCTATATAAAAAAGGATACCTGTATCAAAGTGTAAGTATCCAACCTTATTCACCTGCGGCAGGTACAGGATTAAGTTCACATGAATTAAATCAACCAGGTACTTATAAGGATGTAAAAGACACTTCGGTGGTTGCCATGTTTAAAGCGGTACAATCTGCCGAAAGTAAATTTTTATTTGATGCCGCTGCCACAAATGATAAAAATCAAGAAGTGTATTACATGGCATGGACTACAACACCATGGACATTGCCTTCTAATTTAGGTTTAACCGTTGGCCCAAATATTGATTATGCTTTAGTAGCAACTTATAATCCTTATACTGCATTACCGGTGAATGTGGTTTTAGCAAAAGCATTGGTTTCAAAATATTTTAAGGAAGAAGGGTTAACGATTGAAACTTTTGCCGAAGGCGATAAGATCGTTCCTTGGAAAGTGATTGCTGAATTTAAAGGGGCGAATTTAAATGGTTTGCGCTATGAGCAACTCATGCCTTTCGAAGCCAATGATCCTGCAACTTTTGAAGGTGATCCTTTTAAAATAGTGTTAGGTGATTTTGTTACGACCGAAGACGGAACTGGTATTGTACACACTTCCCCCGCATTTGGAGCGGATGACTACAAAGTGGGTCAAAAAAATAATTTAGGCATTATTACATTGGTAGATAGACAAGGAAAATTTGTTGAAGGGGTAGGTGAGTTTAGCGGTAGGTATGTAAAAAACTATAAGGATGAAAAAGATTTTCAAGATGTGAATGTAGATATCTCTGTTAAGTTGAAAAAAGAAAACAGGGCATTCAAAGTGGAGAAATATGAACATAATTATCCGCATTGCTGGAGAACAGATAAGCCAATTTTGTATTATCCATTAGATGCATGGTTTATTAAAACAACTGCAGTAAAAGATCGTTTAGTAGAATTGAATAAAACGATTAATTGGAAACCAAAGAGTACAGGAGAAGGTCGTTTTGGTAATTGGTTAGAAAATATGGTGGACTGGAATTTATCTCGAAGCAGATATTGGGGCACACCATTACCTATATGGAGAACAGAAGATGGTACGGAAGAAATTTGTATTGGATCCATACAAGAATTAACGACACTTTTTATTGCAGCAAAAGAAAAAGGCTATAACAAAGAAGTGAATTTGCAAATAGTAGATGGCAAATTAGATGTGGATTTGCATAAACCATTTGTAGATCAAATTGAATTATTAAGTGCAACGGGTCAACCCATGAAAAGGGTTGCTGACTTAGTGGACGTTTGGTTTGATTCAGGTGCAATGCCTTATGCGCAATGGCATTATCCATTCGAGAATAAGGATTTAATTGACAAAGGACAAGCATTCCCTGCTGATTTTATTTGTGAAGGTGTAGATCAAACACGCGGTTGGTTTTATACATTACATACATTAGGTGTATTGTTATTTGATAGCGTTGCCTACAAAAATGTAATGAGTAATGGTTTGGTGCTAGATAAGAATGGCAACAAAATGAGCAAGCGTTTGGGCAATGTGGTGAATCCCTTTGAAACCTTACAAACCTATGGTGCAGATGCAACCAGATGGTATTTGGTCACTAACGCATCACCATGGGATAATTTAAAATTTGATTTATCCGGTATACAGGAAGTGCAAAGAAAATTCTTTGGCACCCTATACAATACCTATCAATTTTTTGTGTTGTATGCAAATGTGGATGGATTTCGTTTTGAACAAGATTATATACCCGTAAATAAAAGACCAGAAATTGATCGTTGGATTATTTCTTCCTTAAATAGTTTGGTGCAAACCGTAACGATTGCAATGGACGATTTTGAACCAACCATTGCAGGTCGTGCTATAGAAACTTTTGTAGATGAACATTTGAGTAACTGGTATGTGCGTTTGTGTCGTCGTCGTTTTTGGAAAGGCACCTACACGGAGGATAAAATTTCAGCATACCAAACATTACATGAGTGTATTGAAACCATTATTCGTTTAATGGCACCCATTGCACCTTTCTTTAGTGATCAAATATTTAGAAATTTAAATAGTGTTACTGCACGACATCCACAAACATCTATTCATCATCTTGATTTCCCTAAAGCAGATACGACAAAAATTGATACCGCTTTAGAGGAGCGTATGCAAATGGCGCAAGATATTTGTTCCTTGGTATTGTCTATTCGTAAAAAGGTAAACATCAAAGTACGTCAACCGCTTCAAAAAATATTAATTCCAGTGTTAGATC
>JBEATG010000205.1:0-7681 GCA_041162035.1 Bacteroidota bacterium | reverse complement strand
TTTACAGCCTGCCCAAAATTCTTCATCATCTGTTAATTCGCTATACGTGACTGGCTCATACCCCAATTCGCTATTTATTTTCATCACCGCTAAACCAGTCGTTAATCCAAAAAGTTTTGAATTTGGATACCTGTCTCTAGAAAGTTGAAAAATGGTATGTTTAATTTTTTTCGCAATTCCAGTTTTTCGATACGCAGGGGCAACGATTAAACCACTATTCGCTACAAATTGTCCATGTTGCCAGGCTTCAATATAACAAAAACCCACCCATTCTCCAGTGGCTGTAACCGCGATGACCGCTTTACCTTCCTGAATTTTTTGGGATACATATTCTGGGCTTCTTTTGGCAATACCTGTGCCACGCGCTTTAGCTGAAGATGCCATTTCGTTGGTGATGGTTTCTGCATAGACAGTATCCCCACTATCGGCTATTCGAACTATAATGTTAGGTTCCAATGATGTAAATTAGTTTAAATGAATGAACAGATTTGGCTGTAGAAATGAATATGTCGGGGATTTTTCCACTGATAGGGGCAACTGCCAATTGCTCGTCCTATCAGAATCCACGTCGGAAATAGAACTTATCCAATCTTGGAAAGTTCATTGTCCTAATTCTGTTCAAAACAGGAACAGGTGCATTATTAGCACTTGTAAAAAGAGTATGTTGTTTCGCCTGTTTCATTTAATTAGATCCTTGTTTAAGGAATGAGGTGTAAAAATATAAAATAATTAGATAAATAGGCCCCTTTTGACTTAAAAACTTGCCTTTTGCCCCATATATAGAACGATTATCCAGTAAATGAATAGCTGTTAGTTTCTAAGTAAGGCTTTTGAGGTGTAATTTTGTACAATTAGAAATCTAATTCAACCATCATGAGAAAACCAATCATTCCTTTCATCATTAGTGTAAGCTTGTTCTTAATTGCTTGTGGCAACGAGACGAATAATCAAGCAAGTACTGCAACTGCTATCGATACGATAGCTGCAATGACTACAGATACTGCAAGCGAAAAAACATATGATGTTAAAATTTTGGACAACAAAAAAGATCCTACTTGTGGAATGCCCGTAACGGCAGGTGTAAGTGATACAGCACATTATAAAAATAAAGTAATCGGGTTCTGTGCTTCTGAATGTAAAGCGGAATTTTTAAAAAATCCCGAAGCGAATATTGCAGCAGCAGAATTGAATAAATAATTAAGCATTGAGTATTTATTTGCTTTAGTTAGGCAATGAGTGCAGCGAAACAATATTCGCTGAATTTATAAATACATCCTATATAAATTACTTTAGCTACAAATTATTTTAAAATAGTTTGTAGCTTTTTTTTAATTGCATTCGCCATTCTATAAAATCCAAGGTCAGTTAAATGAACACCGTCTACGGTACCTTCTCCATCATTGCCAATAAGGCCTTTGGAAGGCAAGTAGTAAATATTTTTATCCCCCTCATTTTTTAAAGTAGTATACGCTTTATTAAAATGCTGGTTTACTAATTTAATTTTTTCATCCATGCTAGATACAAAACGCGCAAATGGATAATCTATTTGTTCAACTAAGAGTATCGGAGTAGTGGGTTTGTTTTGTCGAAGTAATTTTAAAAATGGCAAGGTCCGCTCAGCAGCCATTGCTGGTGTTAAATTTGGACCACAATCAATTACATAACAAGCTGCATCAATACGAGACATAATCACAGCCAACATGGAATCAAGCTGTCCGTTGCCACTAAATCCTAAATTAATGGTTTCCCTTTGTAGCCCGCGCTCAATGATTGCTGGATAAGCCATACCGCTGCGCATTGCCGAAGCGCCCTGCACAATACTCGTACCGTAAAATACAATCGGTTTTTTATTTGCAAAAACAGAACTAGTTACATTTTGAATCATTGCAGCTGAATCTATTCCCAATAATAATGAATCAGTTGTTTCGTAATCAGGGAGGTACATTAAAAATTGTTTAACACCACCATTAAGTCCTTTAATAATTGACGCCTCTTGATATATTGGATTATTGGGCTTACCGATTCCCACATAATACCATTGATGATTATCTAATGCATATAAATCAACCCCCTTAACAAGTGTAGCCGCCACATGCGGATAACTTGCTTTATCTCCGGTTTTCCATTTTGCACTTATTTGTTTTGCATTGGATTCAAAATAAATAGCAATGCCTGTGGAGTTGGTACTGAATTGCCAAACTGGTTTTCGTAATAAGGATTCCAAACTATCTGGGAACCGACGATAAGTAGTTTGATTTGGGAAAGGCCTTCCTAGAATGGTAAGTCCTTGAATAGTATGATATTTTATGGGTTCCTGCGCTACACTTGCAAATACAAAAAATAGTGCAGAAAATAATAACTTATATTTTTTCATAATTAAACTTTGCAGTCTAAATATAATAAAAAAATAAGCGAAAAGCTGGCTTATAAAACGGCGCATGCAAAGGCCTAACTAAACAGATAGGCAATATCGTCTTTGGTTAAAGATTTTACAAAACCATCCTCATCTGAAATCAAATCCTTCGCTAAGGATCGTTTGCGATCCTGGAGTTTTAGTATCTTATCCTCTACGGTATCATTACAAATCATACGATACGCAAAAATATTTTTTGTTTGACCAATACGGTGTGTTCGGTCAATCGCTTGTTGCTCAACTGCTGGATTCCACCAAGGATCAACAATGTATACATAATCAGCTGCAGTTAAGTTTAGACCTACACCTCCCGCTTTTAATGAAATTAAGAATACCCTGCAATTATCATCATTTTGAAAACGTTCAATCGCACGCTCTCTTTCCTGAATAGAACTACTTCCATCAAAATATTCATAATCAATGCCCATTTTAGTTAGCTGTTCTTTAATTAAAGCAAGCATGCCTAAAAATTGTGAGAAAACCAATGCTTTATGCCCACCAATATTTTCAGCAATTTCACGCGTAAGTTCATCTAGCTTAACAGAGGCATTCGGATAATTTTCCTCTTTTAAAATAGCAGGGCTGTCACAAATTTGACGCAATTTCATTAAACCTTGCAAGATGGATAGTTGCGATTTTTGGATTCCTTTTTCCTCTACCATACCAATCAACTTATCTCTGTAATCATTACGATAAGCTTCATAAATTTTTCTTTGCTCATCCCCCATCTCACAATACAATACCATTTCTTGTTTTTCTGGTAAATCCTTTGCCACCTGCTCCTTGGTACGTCTTAATATGAACGGGAAAACTGTTTTTCTTAAATGTTCTTTTTGTTCCTTCTCATCAAATTTATCAATGGGCATTGAAAAATTGTGCTTAAAATATTCAATCGAACCCAGCATACCCGGGTTTAAGAAATTCATTTGCGCATAAATATCAAAAGTGTTGTTTTGCAATGGCGTACCACTTAAACACAATTTATTTTTTGCCTTCAATAAACAAGCCGCCTTGGTTACTTTACTTGATGGATTTTTAATTGCCTGGCTTTCATCTAAAATCACATAATCAAAATCAACCTCCACAAACATTTTAATATCACTTCTCAGTGTACCGTAGGTCGTAATGATTACTTCAATTTCCTCCTTCACTACTTGTTTGCGACTACGCGTACCACCATGATGAATTTGATAAGTTAAAGTAGGCGTAAACTTTTTTAATTCATTTTGCCAGTTGTATAATAAGGTAGTTGGGCAAACGACCAAGGCCACTAGTTTGCCATTTTTTTCTTTCAAGTGCTGCAAGAAAGATAAGGTTTGAATTGTTTTCCCCAAACCCATATCATCTGCCAAAATACCACCCCATTGCACATCATGCAAATAATTTAACCACTGAAATCCACTCACTTGGTATGGTCGTAAGATTGGTGACAAATGCGCTGGTGGCGCAATATCAGTTATCGCATAACGCTCTCTGATTTTTTCGTACTTCCCTTCTAATTGAAAAATTAATTCTTCCTCATCTCTTTGTTGGTATAAATCATCAAGTATTGAAAAATGATACTTGCTTAATTTAAGATTATCTGTTTTCCCTTCTCCCACTTTAAATAGTAAGGAATATTTATTTAACCATTTTTCAGGCAACAACCCTAAACTACCATCCTTTAAAGGAACAAACTGTTGCTTATTGGCTAGCATATTTTTGATATCCTGAACGCTCACTTTTTGATCACCAAATGATATATCAACCTTGGCATCAAACCAATCCGTATTACTACTAATGTATAACCTGGTAGAAGGCTTAGCCGTGTTAAACTTAAATTGCTTTAATGTTTCTGTACCAAATAACGGTATTTGTTTTTCTCTTAAAGTATCTATGAATAGAAAAAACCAATTATTTTTTAACACTTCGGCGCCCTTAAGGGACAATACATTGCCTTGGTTAAATCGTACGAATCCAGAATGTAATTGTTCGATATCATTCATTAAAGTTCGCTCTGCAGCTAGGTCTCTTTCTAGTATGACAATTTTATCCCCCACTTGTTGGATCACCGATGGGCCATCCTCTTTGTGAACAATAATATCATTATAAACAAACAAAGGTTCAAAATGTAAAAATTGGGAATCTTCTTTTAAGAAAATTTGTAAGGAAGGTTTCACCCCCCTTAATTTCACTTGCGCTACATTGCCTAATTCAACCTTGTATTGCTTGGACAAAGGCAACAAAGTATTTTGTAAATAACTAGGCCATGCTTCGAGTGTTATTTCATGACAACCGGAGGGTAAAAATTGTTCCACCCAAGTCACATCATCCTTTGATTTCCAACAAAAAAATTGGTGATGATATTGAAAAATAAAGTGCGATTTTGCGTGGTTTTCTTCTACTGGAATAATGCCATCTGGCAAAATCACATGCGCATAAACAAGATAACGATCGGCTTCCTTCTCCACCTTAAATCCTGGTTGAATATTCGCAAATACTAATTCCGCTTTTTGCAAGTTAGCAGTGGTGAAAGGTTTATTGTGCGGAATAAAAAAGCTAAAAGGATGTTCCGATAAGTCCTTCCATAATTTTTCAATCTTAGGATGCAAATATTCCTGAATATGCCCCTTGGTATCCTCAGACAAACTTGATTCATCTGCATGAATGACGGTATCCCAAATGCCACCAAAAGGTGAATTTTTATTGATGTACTTTGTTAATTCTGCCGTTTGCAATTTACGCACCAACTGAAGCAATAACTTATCTTCTTCTTTAATTTCATCCGGAATGACAAATTTTGCAATATCTAATTTTTCAACTTTCCCCACATAGGAAGTTCCTTGTTCATTCACTTCCCCCTTAATTACATTGAAATGAATAAATGGATATTCCGTAGGATGATGTTGCATGACAAGCCCCAATCGCTCAATCGTTTTTTGCGGTGCATCTTTTGGATCTTCTAGTTCTTCAATATCCCAATCGTTTCCTAATGGACGCTTAAACGTTACGCGACTTGGCTCCTCATTAATTTTTTTAATATTTGGATCTAATACTTTTAAAAACGGCTTCCCGTCATGATATATAAATTCAAATTTATCCCTGGTATCGTCTTCTAAACTATAACCATATAAAGCCAATAGTTTGTTTTTTTCACGATCCCAATTACGAATCGTTTCAAAATAATCAGATCCCTTTAATTGAAACAACTGCAATAATAGCACCGTTTTATGTACACATAAAGGATACTCCGTCTCAGACAAACAATCACAGGAAGTATCAAAAAAACGTTCTTCATTTTTTTGAATAATCATCATATGTGTTTTGCCTGCGACATCCATTTCTGCAACTACACGTTCATTTTCACTCGAAATAATATGTGGTCTGATGGATTTTAAAGTCACTTCTGCTTTTTCAAAAGTTGCTTTTGAACAAAGCATTCGGATGGTTTTAAGATCCAAGCTTTTCGCGCGAAGTTGGGTATGCGTTGTTTTGTAGGAAGCAGGCTTGTAATCCAACAGATTCTTATCCAACATGTCTTGTATTTGGAATAAAGCAGCTGCTTTATGCCTACAAACCTCAGATAAATTATAAGGACATCCGCATCTTAAAGATAGGGTGTTGGGGTTTTTAAAATTCTCGATGGTTACCTTATAATAGGTACTATAGCCATCATCTTTCACCCTACAATGGATACTTCCAATTAAAGGATCAAATTTGACCAATTCGATGTTCTTTAAAGCAAAAATCTTTTTGCCTCTACGAATCACTTCTTCGGTTCCGTAACTATAAATATGTTTAACTAAATAGGGTAATGCCATAATGATACAAATAACCCTTCAAAAAGGGCAATCTGCAAATGTACGGTTTTGCTAGCTAAGTTCATCACACAATTTCATAAAATAGCTGAAAATGAGCTATTTAGAGCCCATTTACTAAGGCGCCGTCTTTATAGATGGGCAAAGAAGAGGCGGTATCCTTAGAAATACAATACAACATGTCGGCCTCCAGTCCATAAGCAGCCAAACGATGCCAATGGGTTGTGGTCTTAATATATTGCGTTAAGTTATCCTTGTGTTGGTTGTACAATTGATTCGCCATAAAACTGCTGTCACAATGTATGGTAAAATGGTCCTTAATTTGTTCAATGATTGCCCCAGCAAAAAGGGTATCCTCAATATTAAACCTGTTTTTCCAACCCGAACAACCTAAAATCACTGGCGCCCCTTGTTTTACTAAATAATCAGCGACTGCTGAAAAATTAGGAAAGGAACCTGTGATAATATCTTTTGCGCCTTGCTTTAATGCCATATGCAAAAGCTTAGTACCATTGGTTGTAGTTATGACTAAAACTTTATTTTCTATAAATGATCTTGGATATTCAGAAGGAGAATTACCATAAGACAAACCTGGAATTATTTTACCATCCCGCTCCCCTGCAGTAACTCCGCCAGTTTGCTTGCCCATTTCAATGCACAATTCGGGGGAATCCACTGGAATGATTTTTCTTGCACCGTTATATAAAGCAGTAGCCATGGTGGAGGTTGCCCTAAACACATCTATGATGACAACAATGCTATCTTTAATTTCATATAAATCAAGCAACTGAGGAGTTAATACAGTATGTAAATTGGGTTTTATTTTTTGGTTCGCCATAACACCACAAATATACAAAATGGAGGATGCTTATACAAGCTCTTTTTTCTTGGTTAAGATTAATATTTCAGAAAGATGAATATCGGTGCTGAATCGTTTCACTAAATTTTTGTCTGTATAGGACTTATTAATAAGTCGTCCTTCAACAGCAACTTCAATTCCTTTGATTAAATATTTTTCAGCATACACTGCAAGCTTGGACCAGGCGACCAAGTTAAACCATTGGGTTTCATCCACCCACTCCCCTTTGGCATTTTTATAACGATCATTCACTGCTAACCTGATATGGGCCAATTTTTTTGTTTCTTCAAAAATTTTAATTTCAGGATCTGCACCCAAATAGCCCATTAACTGAACTCGATTTTTAATTGCTTTCATAATACATGATATTTTGTTAAGGCACAAAAATGCAATAACAAGCAATATCAAAATCATGTATTTACACCATAAAAAACAGGTACAAATAAACCACTACCTTAACCAAGGAATTATTTAAAAGGAAACTTCACCACTTTCGCTTTTACTAATGTATTGCGAATATCAATATAAATTTCAGTATCAATTTTTGCAAAGGAAGATTGTACATAACCAATGCCAATTCCTTTACCCAAGCTTGGGGCTTGTGTTCCAGAG
>JBEATG010000151.1:0-3326 GCA_041162035.1 Bacteroidota bacterium | reverse complement strand
ATTTAATGCTACATAAATTCAATAAAATATGCTTTTCTTAAAACCTATTTCAAACCTCAAGAATACCTTCGCCTTTTGGTTTATTTACTTCGTTATTTTGAGTCCAATGAATGCTTCTGCTCAAATAATTCAATCGTATGATGTGGTTATTTATGGTGGTACTTCCGCTGGTGTTTCTGCTGCCATCCAATGTTCTCGAATGGGTAAAAAAGTAATTTTAATTGAACCTACCAATCGAATGGGCGGACTAACCACTGGAGGATTAGGCAAAACGGATATTGGAAATAAGCAAGCGATTGGAGGACTTTCCCGTGAGTTTTATCAAAATATCAAAAGATATTATCTAAAGCCTGAAAATTGGATTTGGGAAAAAAGGGAGGACTATAAGGGCGTTGGTTACAATACTTTTGATGAGGATGCGATGTGGGCATTTGAGCCATCTGTTGCTTTAAAAGTATATCAAGAAATGGTTAAAAATGAATCTAATATTCACATTGTTTATAATCAACGATTAAACCGAAAAACAGGTATAAAAAAGGAAAAGCAAGTTATAAAATCTATTCAGATGGAATCGGGACAAATTTACCAGGGTAAAATGTTTATGGATTGCACCTATGAAGGAGACTTGATGGCAGCATCAGGGGTTAGCTATACCGTGGGCAGAGAATCAAATAGTCAGTATGGAGAATCTTTAAACGGTGTTCAAGCAAATAATTTTAATTTAACACTTCATAAGAAATTATCCAGGAACGGAATTCATCATAATTTTATAGAAGGCGTGAGTCCTTACTTGGTTAAGGGAAATCCAAAGAGTGGATTATTGCCATTTGTGAGTAAAGAAAAGCCAGGGGTTGATGGTCAGGCCGATAATAAAATTCAAGCTTATTGTTATCGCATGACTTTGACCAATCTTCCTGAAAATCGTATTCCTTTCAAAAAACCTGTTGGTTACAAAGAATTAGAATATGAATTATTGTTTCGAAATTATGAAGCTGCAAAAGGTGACATTCGTAACATGTATGATTATGGAGATCCTTTAGTGCCTTGGATAAATTCTCCAATGCCCAACCGAAAAACAGATATCAATAATCAAAAAGGATTTTCAACAGATTTTATTGGACAAAATTATCGTTACCCAGAAGCGAGTTATGATGAAAGATTAAAAATTGCGGCCTTGCATAAAAAGTACCAACAAGGTTTGATGTGGACTTTGTCTTATCATCCTAGAATTCCTAAGCAAGTTCGTGATGTGGTTTCCGAATGGGGAACATGCAAAGACGAATTTATTACAGATGCCGGTTGGACGGATCAATTATATATTCGTGAAGCTAGAAGAATGGTGAGTGATTATGTGATGACCCAAAAAAATTGTGAGGCATTGGCAGTAGCTGAAGATGCTATCGGTCTAGGAGCATATCAGATGGATTCTCATCCCATTCAGAGATACGTAGATGTAAATGGATTTGTCAAAAACGAGGGCAATGTAGAAGCGCATGTCAGTGCACCTTTCCCCATTAGCTACAAATCAATCATTCCTAAAAAATCAGAGGCAACTAATTTGTTTATACCCGTTTGCCTTTCATCCTCCCATATTGCTTATGGATCCATTCGAATGGAGCCTGTGTTTATGGTGTTAGGTCAATCTGCAGCAATAGCGGCTAGTATTGCCATTGATAAAAACGTACAAATACAGGAAGTTGCCTACCCAGAATTACGTGCAGCTTTAATTAAAAATAATCAAATATTGAAATAGATTTTTTATCAAACGATGCAATTTACTTTTTTGTAAATCGTCAGTACAAAGTTGATATTTTATTAAATAAAACTTAACTTCAAACTACCATAAAACCGCATGTATGCAACGTAGACAACTCTTAAAACAATCTGCTTTTGCAATTGCTGCATTTTCTTTTTCTCGAGAACTTTTTGCAAATGCATCAATTACTAATTTGGATATCAATTCATCTAGTTTGATTAGATTAGGCTCAAATGAAAATCCGCATGGTCCATCTACATTAGCGAAACAAGCAATGATAGAAGCAGTAGGGATTTCTAATCGCTACCAATGGGATATGAATGCGTTATTAAAAACAGAAATTGCAAAAATGACTGGACACACAAAAGACCATGTTGCCTTAGGGGCAGGCTCGTCTGAGTTATTGGGTGTGGTTTCATTATGGGCTGCTTATAAAAAAGGAAATGTTGTTGCATCTGAACCAACATTTAAATTGTGGATGCCTGCAGCAAGACGCATGGGCTTACCAACCAAATTAGTTCCATTGACTTCAACTAAACACAATGATCTCAATGGACTTATGAATGCAATGGATCAAGATACAAAAATGGTTTATTTATGTAACCCAAATAATCCAACAGGTACAGTAAGTCCAACAAGTGATTTAGAAAACTTTATTAAAAAAGTAGCTAGTACTACAATTGTTTTGCTAGATGAAGCTTATACAGATTATTATGATACGCCATCAATGTCTAAAATGATTGATGCATATCCAAATTTAGTGATAGCTAAAACATTTTCTAAAACCTTTGGAATGGCTGGTGCAAGAGTTGGTTATGTGTTAGCGCATCCAAACACCATTAAGGACCTTAATGAATTCCAAGCTTGGGCAAATGCTGGTCCTTCTGCAGTATCCATGCAAGGTGCATTGGCAGCAATCAAAGACAAGGAATTTGTTGCTTATTGTAAGCAAGAAAATATAAAAGCAAAAGACATTTTGTATCAAGGCTTTGATGCACTAGGCATAAAGCATATTAAGTCATTTACAAGTTTTGTTTATTTTGATACAGCGACTTATAAAAAAGATATACCAGCATTATTATTAGCAAATCAAATTACAGGTGCAAGATCCTTTGAGCAAAATAGCAGTTGGTTAAGGATAAGTATTGGTACAGTAGCTGAAATGGAAAAAGTAGTTGCTGTATTGAAACTTGGAGCGTAGACTAAATTTTTTCAGAGGCAAGTAAAAAATTTTGTAGCGTTAATTCCACTTATTATATCCGTATTTATCCGTAAATATCCGATTTGGAATCAGTAAAATGAAAATACAATGTAACCTCGATGGTGGTGGAAAATACGCAGTCGTTGACCACCCCATAGCGTTTTTCTTTGACCCCTTTTCATGTTGATTATCAATGCTAAAAATGTTCAAATGAGAGCGATATAGCATGGTCAATATGTGCGTTTTTTCCAATTAATTGACCCTGCTTGTTTGAAAATAAGCCGGTCCTATCTTTAGTAGACAGTGCAACGTGATTTCTGTCCAACTCAAATGTTAAAGTAAAAAGGTATTCAAGATCATCTCTTTGTA
>JBEATG010000121.1:0-5943 GCA_041162035.1 Bacteroidota bacterium | reverse complement strand
TACCCCCACTACAGCCAATGAAATACCAATGGTTTTGGGTGTCCATCCAAATTTATTAATATTAGCAAAACTCCAATTACTTTGAACAGAATGAGCAGCTATATAAATAAACAACAAAGCAATAATCAATCCAAATACGGCAGGATATTTATTTAAATTTTTCAATGAGCCAATAGGGTTGGCTCTTTGAAAATCAAATGCGCGACGGTGTTCCATATCTAAGGACTCTGGCAAAACAAAATAACCATATAAAGCATTCACTAAGGCTAATCCAGCAGCTACTAAAAAAGGAATTCTTGTACCCAACTCCCCTAGCAAGCCTCCCAACATAGGACCGATAATAAAACCAAGACCAAAGGCAGCTCCAATCATCCCAAAATTTTGTGCCCTGTTTTTTTCATTACTAATATCAGCCATATATGCGGAAGCGGTAGTGATACTAGCACCCGTTATACCTGAAATCATTCTTCCTAAAAATAACCAACCAATGGTTGGCGCAAAAGCTAAAAAAATATAATCTAAACCAAACCCTAATAAGGAAAAAAGTAACACCGGTCTGCGACCATATCGATCGCTCAAACTTCCCAATATGGGTGCAAAAATAAATTGCATGAGCCCATATATTAAAGTAAGAAATATAGCAGGTTTTGAAATAGCACTAATATCGGTTCGATCTGTCACATGCAATAGCTGCTGTAATAATTGAGGCAATACGGGTATTATTATACCAAATCCAATGATATCAATTAAAATAGTGATAAATATAAAACCAACTGCTGCTTTTTTGGGATTGGCCATAATGCTTGAAAAGAATTGCTCAAATATACAAGTACTAAGGTATATTTCAAAAAGCAGTTAGCCAGGAGCAACTACTTCCAACATCAGCAACCAACTAAGCCTCGTTCCTAAATACGACCACTCCATCAAAAATATCAATTAAAATCTTTTTTGTTTTGTCAATCTCCCCACTTAATATTTTTTTACTAAACTCATTCACGACCATTTTCTGGATCAACCTTTTTAAAGGCCTTGCCCCCAATTGCAAATCAAATCCCTGCTCTGATAGATATTCCACCAAATAATCCGAAAAATCTACTTGCATTCCATTTTCCGCCACCAATGATTTCAAATTATTTAATTGAATTTTGACGATCGAAGCCATTTGCTTTTGTAATAAAGGCGAGAACATTATTATTTCATCTACCCTATTTAAAAATTCAGGACGGATGGTTTGTTTTAACAAAGCCATTACTTCCACTTTAGATTGCGCTGTTTTTTCTTCTACATTGCTGTCATTAACATCCTCAAAAGCATCCTGGATTAAATGACTTCCAATATTACTAGTCATAATAATAATGGTATTTTTAAAATTCACAGTTCGCCCTTTATTATCAGTTAAATGACCATCATCCAATACTTGTAATAAAATATTCCAAACATCGGGATGTGCTTTTTCAATTTCATCTAATAGTACCACACTATAGGGCTTTCTTCGAACCGACTCCGTTAATTGACCGCCTTCATCATAACCCACATAGCCTGGAGGCGCACCTACTAACCTTGAAACTGCATGCTTTTCTTGGTACTCACTCATATCAATACGCGTCATCATCGCATCATCATCAAACAAATAATTGGCCAATGCTTTTGCTAATTCAGTTTTACCAACACCGGTGGTTCCTAAAAATATAAATGAACCAATAGGCTTTTTAGGATCTTGCAAACCCGCCCTGCTTCTTCTGATTGCATCCGCTACGGCGCTAATCGCTTCCTCCTGACCCACCACCCTGTTGTGCAATTCTTCCTCTAAATGCAATAACTTTTCTTTATCCGACTGCAGCATTTTACTTACTGGGATACCTGTAGCCTTTGCCACATTCTCAGCAATATCCTCCGCATCAACTTCCTCTTTCATTAAACGTTTACCGTGTGCGCCCATTTCCTGAAGCTGTTTGGAGCAATCCAATAAATTAGTTTCCTGCTCCTTCACTTTTCCATACCTTATTTCCGCGACCTTCCCATAATCACCATTTCGTTCCGCAACTTCTGCTTCTTGTTTTAATTTTTCAATATTCGACTTTGTTGCTTGCACCTTATCTACTAATTCTTTTTCTTCCGACCACTTCGCCTTTAAAGTATCTTGTTGCACCGTTAAATTACTTATTTCAATATTTAACGCTTTTAGTTGCTCCGGATTGTTTTCCCTTTTAATCGCTTCTCTTTCAATTTCAAGTTGGCGAATTTGACGAATTAAAGTATCCAATTCCTCGGGCATGGAATTCATTTCTAATCTTAACTTTGCTGCACTTTCGTCAATTAAATCAATGGCCTTGTCGGGTAAAAAACGATCGGTAATATATCGGGTAGATAATTCTACCGCAGCAATAATGGCTTCATCCTTAATGCGCACATGATGATGCGTTTCATATCTTTCCTTTAAGCCTCTTAAAATAGAAATCGCATCTTCTTTACTTGGCTCATCAATCATTACTTTTTGGAAACGACGCTCCAATGCTTTGTCTTTTTCAAAAAACTTTTGGTATTCATTTAAAGTGGTCGCACCAATTGCCCTTAATTCACCTCTTGCCAACGCAGGTTTCAAAATATTCGCCGCATCCATTGCACCCTCGCCACCACCAGCGCCAACCAAGGTATGGATCTCATCTATAAATAAAATAATACCGCCATCGCTATCCGCCACTTCCTTCACCACTCCTTTTAATCTTTCCTCAAATTCACCTTTGTACTTTGCACCAGCAATTAATTGCCCCATATCCAAAGCGAAAATAATTTTACTTTTTAAATTATCAGGCACATCGCCATTAACGATTCGCATAGCCAATCCTTCCGCAATAGCAGTTTTACCTACACCAGGTTCTCCTACTAATATGGGATTATTTTTGCTTCTTCTTGAAAGAATATGGAGTGTTCTTCTAATTTCTTCATCACGACCAATCACTGGATCTAACTTTCCTTTATGCGCTAAATCATTTAAGTTTTTTGCATACTTTGATAAGGATTGAAATTGGGTTTCTTGCGTTGCGGATTGAACTTTTTCTCCTTTTCTTAATTCTTTAATAGCAGCCACTAAACCTTTTTCAGTAAGTCCTGCATCTTTTAAAATTTTTGCAGCGGTATCACTTAGCTGTAAAATAGCAATTAATAAATGCTCTACAGTTACAAACTCATCATCAAATGTTTTAAGTGCCCCATTGGCTTTTAATAAAACACTATTCAAATCCCTACTTAAATTGGTTGCTGGTTCGCCGCTAGCTTGCTTAGCTAAACTTGGCAAAGCAGCATCCACTTTTTGCATGAGCAACAGCGGATTTAGATTATTCTTTTTTAATAAAAATTCAGTGGAGCTATCCTTATCTAATAAAATTGCTTTTAACAAATGAAGCGTTTCTATAGCCGCATCCTTATTGTTATAAGCTAATTGCTGCGCCGACTGAATTGCCTCCTGTGCCTTAATGGTATATTGACTTAAATTCATAATCCTATAGGTTTATAACAAGATAGGAGCAAAAGAGAAGCCAAACTATGATATATGTTATAATGGCATAAATAATTAATTAAAAGGGAACTAAAGTCAGGTACAACAAGGATTTTCTGCTAATTTTACATAAAATGAATTTAGAAGATTGAGTCAAGCCGCAAATACAAAATTGGTCAAATCATTAGCAAAACAATTTGGCTTTGAATATTGCGGCATTGCAGCTGCGAAGGAATTAACAGAAGATGCCCGTCGTTTGGAACAATGGTTATCCAATGGCTATAATGGCGAGATGCAATACATGGAAAATCATTTTGACTTACGCGTTGATCCTCGCAAATTAGTACCAGGTGCAAAATCGGTCATTACATTTTTAAGCAACTATTACCCGGCACAACAGGATCAAATAATACAGATAGATTCAAATGCAAAAATTGCAAAATACGCATGGGGGGAAGATTATCATGAAGTAATTCGCGGCAAACTTCAAATCATGCTCGGTGAAATGCAAAAGCAAATAGGTAATATTACTGGGCGTGGATTTGTAGATTCAGCGCCGGTGCTGGAAAGAAGCTGGGCACAGTTGTCAGGCGCGGGATGGATTGGGAAAAATGGAAATTTAATTAGGCCTCAAACAGGTTCCTTTTTTTTTCTTGCAACTTTAATTGTTGATATAGCATTAGATACCGATACGCCTATACCAAATGATTATTGTGGCACTTGCACCAAATGCATTGACGCCTGTCCTACTGAGGCGATCTTACCCAACAAAACCATTCAAGCCAATCACTGTATAAGTTATTACACGATTGAATTAAAGCAGTCAGAAATAAATACCCATAAAAATTATACCGACTGGGCCTTTGGTTGTGATATATGTCAGGACGTTTGCCCTTGGAATAGATTTAGCAAATCACACAGTGAAGAAAACTTTAAGCCTTTACATGGCTTATTAAATATGGATCGGGAGCAATGGCTGCAAATGGAAGAAACTAGTTTCAAAGAAAGATTCAAAAAGTCACCTTTACTAAGATCAAAACTAAAAGGCCTTAAAAGAAACGTTCAATATTTAATGGATCAGAAAGAAAAAGAATAATGATGATAAATAATTGGAGTGGAAATGAAGCTCAAATTTGAAATACTCCGCTATACTAAACCTAATTCATTATTGCTGATTAATCACCCCTTGCAAATTTTGCAATTCCATTTCCATCTTACCGCCTAGTAATTTTTCATTCAACAATGTTTGAAACTTTTCCCAAGGATACCAACTTACATGTTGTTCAAATGTCCAATGAATTACATAATTGCCTTTTTCTAAAGGGAACCATTCAATTTTAACAATGTAAGGCGCCTGACCTGTGGCAACCCATTGATAATTGACAGAAGAATCTGTTTTGCTTTCGAAATGAATCATTTGCGTGCCAATAAATGCAGTATCATTTTGCAAACGAAGTTCATTTTGTTTCCAATCGCTCATCCAAGCACTCCATTGATTTAAATCAGCTGCATAAAAAGCAATTTTTTCAGACGTCGCCTTTACTTCAATGGCCCTAGAAACGATCACTGTACTTGGGAATAGCAATGAAATCGCTGTCACCAAAACACTCAACAATAAAGCACTAATCACAGCCAGTTTTATTAATTTCATTTATTCCCATTTAAAAATTTTATACGCAACTGCGTAAACAACCAGGATCCAAATCAATAAAATGGAGATGTCGGACCAACTATCCATCAAACTATTTCCCTCGAATGCAATATTTCGCATCGCATTATTAAAATGTGTTAGCGGCAGTATATTGCAAAAAGGTTGTAACCAAGTAGGAAAATTATCTATTGAAAAAAAGGTACCAGATAATAAAAATTGAGGCAGTGTAATTAAATTAGCAAATGGCGGAATGGTACTTTCTGTTTTAGCAACACCACTTACAATGAATCCAAAACCCATGAATAAAATAAGTGCAATAAAACTAAGTCCCATAATACTTGCAAAGGTGATCCATCCATGGACTAAGGTAAACTTGAAAGCAAAATGGCCAATACCAATAATAATGATTGCCGTAATGAGCTGAAAAATAACCCTACTTAATGCTTCCCCTAAAATGATATATAAGCGACGAATAGGGGTCGCATAAAATCGCTTTAACACCAACTGTTGCCTTAAATTAAAAAACAAAAAAGCAACACCAAAAACTCCTGCACTTAATAAAGAGAAGCCTAATTGTCCGGGCAATACAAAATCAATTGTACGATAAATTCGACCAGGTACTTTTTTTACGTTGTTATTCACTACTGCAATACTCGGCGCATCTTTAAAACGTTGTTCATTTATTTTTGAAATGACCGAATTTAAAATAGACTTTACCAATTGTATATTTTGCGGATTGGCCGCTTCCGAACTAATTAAATCAATGGCATAAGGTAAATTAGGATTACCGGTAGCT
>JBEATG010000118.1:0-3844 GCA_041162035.1 Bacteroidota bacterium | reverse complement strand
TAAAGACCAAGATCCGATTACCAAAGTAACTAAAACAATTTTGGATAATAATTTTGCTACAGAAGCGGATTTAAAAGCGATTGATGATAAAATAAATTTAATTGTAGAAGCTTCCGTTAAGTTTGCAGAAGAAAGTCCATGGCCAGATGATAGTGAAGTATACAAAGATGTGTACATCGATCAAAATTATCCATTCATTGTTGACTAAATAGTAGAAAAAATTATAAAATAATAATATGAGCGAGTTACAAAAAGAGAATCACCCATTTTTAGATTTCGTAAGTAAAAATAAAAAGGCGTTAACATATACAATTACAGCATTGGCTATTGTTATCGTTGCATTTTTTGGATACACTGAATTGTATCAAAAACCAAGAGAAGAAAAAGCAGCTGATGCAATGTTCACTGCTGAAAAATACTTCGCAATGGATTCTTCTAGCCTAGTATTAAATGGCGATGGCCAAAGCAAAGGAGTTTTATATATCATCAAAGAATTTGGTGGTACAAAAGCAGCTAACCTCGCTAAATATTATGCAGGTATTAGTTATTTCCGTATGAACGATTTTAACAAGTCAGTTGAATACTTAAAGGACTTCTCTACTTCAGCAAAACAAGTTCAAGCCATCGCTTATGGTACTATCGGAGACGCTTACAGCGAATTAAAAAATACTGACGAAGCTTTGAATTATTACAAAAAGGCAGGTGGCCATTTCCCTGACGACGAAGCCATTAGTTCAGAATATTTATACCGTGCTGCATCCCTTTTGGAATTGAATGGCAAGGCAGATGATGCGGTACAAATTTTTAAAGAAATTAAAGCCAAATATCCAAAATCTGAAAAAGGATTGATGGTAGATAAGTTTATCAATAAATTGAAAGTACAGCCTTAATCATAGCTACTAATTAACTTATTTTAAAGCATTCTCCACAATTTGTAGAGAATGCTTTTTTTATGTACTTTATTTAATGACAATTCGTATTTTTGGGTATGACAGTTCAATTATTTGTTCCCTGCTTTATTGACCAATTATATCCGCAAGTTGCATTTGACACCATCAAAGTGCTTGAAAAAGCAGGATGTACTGTAAAATACAATACAGATCAAACCTGTTGTGGACAGCCCGCATTCAATGCAGGATTCTGGGGCGAATCAAAAGATGTATGCACCAAATTTGTACAAGATTTTGAAGGTGCTGATTATATTGTAAGTCCAAGTGCAAGTTGTTCAGGTTTTGTCAGAAACAATTATGGAAAGTTATTTGAAAATAATGCTTTCCAAAGTCCTGCTAAAAAAGTAGCCAATCGTATTTATGAATTATCTGAATTTTTAGTGAAGGTGTTAAATATTACTGATTTAGGTGCATCATTTGAAGGCAAAGCAACCTTTCATGATAGTTGTGCTGGATTGCGTGAATGTCATATTAAAGAAGAGCCAAGACAATTATTAGCAGCAGTGAAAGGGTTGGAATTAGTCGAAATGCAAGACACTGATATTTGTTGTGGATTTGGCGGAAGTTTTGCAGTAAAGTTTGATACCATTAGTGTTTCTATGGCTGATCAAAAAATAGATAATGTTATTAAAACTGCAGCCCCTTTCTTAATTAGTACAGATATGAGTTGTTTGATGCATATTGATGGCAGAATGAAACACAATGGACAAGATATAAAAGTATTGCACTTGTCCGAAGTATTAGCAAGTGGTTATTAATTAAAATTTTCACCTACCCTATTATGGCATATTGGTTAATCAAATCAGAACCCTTTAAATATTCTTGGGATCAATTCAATAAGGATAAAAAAACATTTTGGGATGGTGTCAGAAACTATCAAGCTCGAAATAATTTACGCGCAATGAAAAAAGGCGATCTAGCTTTTTGGTATCATAGTAATGAGGGCATGGAAATTGTAGGTATTGCTAAAGTGGTGAAAGAATCCTATCAGGATCCCACTACCACTGAAACCGCATGGTTAGCCGTTGATTTTGCACCACATAAAAAATTAAAACACACCGTAAAATTGGCGGATGTTAAAGCCAATACCAACCTATCTAATATGGCCTTGGTTAAAATGGGCCGATTGTCCGTGCAACCCGTTACTGAAATGGAATGGGAAGAAGTTTTAAAAATGAGCCAAGGCTTATAAATCCTATTCTAAACCCGATTCGCAAGTTAATATATCACTTGATTAAATTATAGCATTCATTTTATTGAATGCTTTTTTATTTAAAAAAGGTATACCCAATTAAAATTGCGATCACCACTCCTATTAAGTCCGCAAAAATACCTGCCCACAGAGCATAGCGAATTTTTTTGATGCCCACACTTCCAAAATACAAAGCAATAATATAAAAGGTCGTATCTGCGGATCCCTGAAATATGGAAGCCATTTTACCTACAAATGAATCTGGTCCTTGTGTTTGAAATATATCCAACATCATACCTCTTGCACCACTCCCACTTAAAGGTTTCATGATTGCCACAGGAAGTGCCCCAATAAATTCCGTATTTACACCTGTTAATTGAATTAAATAAGTAAGCCCGTTTAAAATATAAATCATCGCCCCACTATCTCTAAAAACACGAATCGCCACCAGCATAGAGACTAAATAGGGGATAATTTTAATAATGACATCGAACCCGTTTTTAGCACCATCAATGAATGCATCAAAAACAGAAATTTTCTTATAGGCGCCTCCTAAAATAATGCCAACTATAATTAACAACAGTAATCCATTCCCTACTGTTTTTGAAAATAATTCTTTTTGAATAGAGGTTAAAGCATTTACACTAAATATAACACCGGCCATGAGTAAGATTAATCCAAGTATCCAACCAATTAAAACTTTATCCCATTTTAATTTTTGGTATAAGCCAACCATGATGATAGAGGCTAAAGTAGTTCCAATGGTGGCAAGAACACAAGGGATAAATATACTAGCCGCATCCTGTGACCCAGCCGCTAGTCGATAGGAAATAATCGTCAACGGAATGATGGTGAGTCCACTGGTATGTAAAACCAGGAACATGATTTGCGCATTGGTCGCTTTTTCCTTTTCAGGATTCAAACTTTGCAAACTTTCCATGGCTTTTAAACCAAAAGGGGTTGCCGCATTATCTAAACCCAACATATTCGCACTAAAGTTCATCACCATTTGCCCCATGGCAGGATGATTTGCTGGTACTTCTGGAAACAAACGACTTAAAAAAGGATTCATCCATTTGGCTAATTTTTGAATAGCACCCGCTTTTTCGGCAATATTCATCAAACCTAGGAAAAACACCATGGTGCCAGCCAAAGGCAAGGCAACATCCATCACAGATGATTTGGCGGAATCAAAAATACCATCTGCTAGTAATTTAAAAATCTCCGTATCGCCTAAAAATACCAGTTTAAACAAGGCAATTACAAATGCAATCACAAAAAATGCCATCCAAATAATATTCAAAGCCATAAATCAATTGTTTGTGGTTCTAATATAGTCAATTTTGGGATTAGAATTGTATTTTTGCGCTCTTAAAACATGATAGATTATGGCATTACAGGCAGGAATTGTGGGATTACCTAATGTAGGAAAATCGACCTTATTTAACGCAGTAAGTAATAGTGCAAAAGCACAAGCAAGTAATTACAGATTTTGCACCATTGAGCCGAACGTAGGATTAGTGGATGTACCTGATAATAGAATGCAACAATTTGCTGATTTAATTATTCCCAATCGTATTGTACCTACCCAACTAGAAATAGTTGATATTGCTGGTTTGGTTAAAGGAGCAAGTAAAGGAGAAGGTTTGGGAAATAAATTCTTAGCAAATATCCGTGAAGTAAGTGCGGTGATACATGTAAT
>JBEATG010000049.1:0-6443 GCA_041162035.1 Bacteroidota bacterium | reverse complement strand
GTCCATCCCCGTGTTCACCACTCAAAGAGCCCTGGTATTTTTTTACCAGTGTTGCTACTTCTTGCGCAATGGTTCGGAAAAGTTCGTTTCCCTCCACCGTTTTCAAATTAATAATAGGACGCAAATGAATTTCTCCTGATCCTGCATGTGCATAATGAACCGCATGTAAATTATGCTTCACTAATATTTCATTAAAATCTCGAATATAATTAGGTAAATCGGCCACGTCCACGGCCGTGTCTTCAATGACAGGCACTGCTTTTTCATCGCCGGGTAAATTTCCTAAAAGTCCTAGCCCCGCTTTTCGTAAGGTCCATATTTTTTTGGTGTCTGCACCAAATAATACAGGGAAGTGATAGCCTAATCCAACAGCTCGCATATCCGCTTCCACTTGATTGGTCAATTGTGTAATTTCTGCGCGCGTTGCCTTTGTAAACTCAATCACCAATATAGCACCAGGATCACCTTGCACAAAAAATCTATTTTTACTTTGTTCAATATTTTCTTTGGTACATTCTAAAATATAGTGATCAATTAATTCACTTGCCGACGGATTGTATTTTAATCCGATTAAGTTAGCGCGTAAAGCTTCGTCAATACTATTAAAGTGAACACACAACAATCCGATTTCTTTTTCAGGTAAGGGGTCTAAGTGCAATTTGATTTCAGTGATAAAAGCGAGTGTGCCTTCCGATCCCGCAATGAGTGAACAAAAATTGAAATCATCACCGCCTGCTGTAAATGGCGCCATATCAACTAATTCATCAATTGCATATCCAGTATTTCTTCGTTCCACCGATTTTTTAGGAAACTCTTTTTTAATTTCAACTTGGTTGTCGTAATTGCTTAACATGCTTCGCATGCTTTTATATATAGTGCCTTCCAATGTTGTTAACTCGCACTTTGCATGAAAGTCATCCAATGACAATGCTTTAAAAACAACCTCACTGCCATCACTTAAAAAAGCAGTGACCTCCATTAAATGTTCGCGCGTACTTCGATAGATGACCGAATTAGAGCCACATGAATTATTTCCCACCATGCCACCCATCATGGCTCTGTTCGCAGTGGAAGTTTCTGGTCCAAAATACAACCCATGTGGGTGTAAAAATAAATTCAACTCATCTCTGATGACACCCGGCTGTACACGAACCCAGGATGCTTCTTCGTTTAATTCAATGATTTTCGTAAAATGTTTTGATACATCTACTATTATCCCATTTCCTACTACCTGTCCTGCTAGTGAAGTGCCAGCAGTTCGAGGAATCAAATTTGTTTTATTTTCTTTGGCGAACTGAATTAATAGCTGAATGTCATCCTTTGTTTTGGGAATGGCAACCGCTAATGGCATTTCACGATACGCCGATGCATCTGTAGCATAAAGCGTTCGCATGGTGGTATCATCGTATAATTCGCCTTGTAGTTGTGTAGCTAGTTTTTGTAGTTTACCCTTCATTTCCCTAATTGATAATGTAGTCGATAGTATGATGGCAAATTTACTTATTTATTGGGTATCCTGTAAAGGAAAAGCCCAAACTTAATTAGTAAGTTTGGGCTTTAGCCTTTGTATTGCCTGTTTGTTTCAACAAGCGCAAAAATTTATTTTAGTCGTTTCTTAATGTATCCACACTGCACCAACACCTGCCTCCCACAATTGCTTATTTAAAGCAGGTAGTAGGTTGTTTTTTAAGTTAAGGCCTCTTGCTTTTAAAGCCTCCCATTTAGGCGTGTATTCTTTTAATAAATCAAGTACTGGTTGATTTACTCTTGGAATATCACTTTCGTTTTGATTGACCATAAACATATAATCAGCAGTAAATTTATTAGGAAAATTTTCAACATCATCATAAGCAGTTGATTTGCGTTGTATCATATCCTCATCCCAAGCTTTTAATTGCTTAACCAATCCTTCGCCTGCCGTTTTTACTGCACTGTATTTGCTATCTGAAGATAAATTTTTCAAAACCCCTTCTAATTGATTTTTACTTTCATATAAATCAAGAATCATAGTATGCATGGCAATAACCTCTCCTTCCATTTGCTTCATTAAAGCGTCAAATTCCTTATAATCATTTTCACCTACTTGATATAATGGATTGGCTAAAATGCTAGCTGTTGTGCTCTTTATTTGCTCACCCGCTTTCAATGTAATTGTATAGTTGCCAGGAATTGCTTTGTGTCCTCTAAAACTACTTTCAATATAAACACCTGGAATGGTTGGTATACTTGGATATCGCATATCCCACACAAAACGATTTAAACCTTTATTGGAACTTAGTTTTGGCCCCTTTGGAATACGACGTCCAGCCCCTTTGTTATCCGTCTCTGTCTTAGAACTAAATTGTCTAACTACATTTCCTGCAGCATCTTTTATTTCTATCGTAACCACTTCACTTTCTTTTAAAGTTGGAAGCTGATAATAAACAACGACACCTGTCGCTGGATTCACACCTTCGTACATTTTACTACCTTTAAATTCGTCATTGTTTTGGTCTAGTTCACTATAGCCATTGGCTAAGTAGGCAGTGGTGGGTTGATACAATAGGGTATTTATGGTATCTTTTTTATATTGTCTAAATAAATTCAAGTCATCTAATATCCAAAATGATCTACCTGATGTGCTTGCTATTAAATTATCTTGATGAATGCGTAAATCGGTAATGGGTGTATTTGGTAAATTTAATTGAAAAGGCATCCAATTTTTTCCGCCATTTTGTGACATGTAAATTCCAAATTCAGTACCTGCAAATAATAAATCTTTTACTTTGGTATCTTCTCTTATAACTCTTGTAAATGCGTTACCCGCAATTCCAGTATTAATTTTTGTCCAAGTTTTTCCATAGTCCGATGTTTTATATAATCCAGGCGCATGGTCGTCAAATTTATATCTTGTGGTTGCAATATATGCTGTTGCATTATCAAAGGGAGATACTTCAATGGCATTAATCAAACACTCCGCAAGTCCTGCTGGTGTTACATTTTTCCATGTTTTTCCGCCATCTTTAGTGATATAAACAAAACCATCATCGCTACCTGTATACATAACACCTTTTTCATTGGGCGACTCAATCACATAGCTTAAGGTTCCATAATTTTCGGCGCCTACTGCTTCATTGGTAAATGGTCCACCCGGCGTTCCTTGTTTGGCTTTTTCATTTCTTGTTAAATCAGGAGAAGCTTCGGCCCAAGTTTTTCCCATATCGGTTGTACGCAATAAAACTTGTGCGCCATGGTAATAAGTATTTGGTTCGTGCTTACTCCATATAATAGGTGCGTTCCAATTGAATCTGTATTTATCATCTTTTGCATCCTTTCCTAAATATTGAATAGGTGCAGCCATGATGTTTGTGCTTCCTTTTGATTTGCTGTCAAGTACTTCGATGGTTCCTTGATAGCTTCCGCCTAAAACATATCTTGGATCATTAGGATCAAACGCTAAAAATGCACTTTCACCACCTGCAGAGGAACTCCAGTTCGTAGCATCAATACTACCTCTAAAGGATCGACTGGCAATTTTTACTGAGCTATTATCTTGTTGTCCTCCATATATATTGTAAGGGAATTCGTTGTCTACATTGATACGATAAAATTGTGCGGTTGCATAAATATCTTGACTACTCCATGATTTTCCACCATTAAATGTAATTGCAGCACCACCATCATCTGCAATAATCATATTATTACTATTGCTTGGATTGATCCATAAGTCATGATAATCGCCATGTGTAGATGAAACATTTTCCCAAGTTTTACCACCATCTGTTGATTTTAAAGCTGGCGCATTCATTACATATAAGGTGTTCTCAATAATTGGATCAGCAAATACTTCTATATAATACCATGCTCTTCCAATAATGCGGTGATCACTGGTAGCTTGGCTCCATGTTTTTCCTGCATTTTCAGAAACGTACATACCGCCAGCTTCTTTTGTAAAATCACTTTCAATAAGCGCATAAACTTTTTCTGAGTTTGCGCGACTTACAGTAATTGCCATTTTACCCATTTCTTTTGGTAAGCCATTCTGCATTTTATTCCAAGTAGTACCACCATCTGTTGATTTATATAAAGCACTACCAGGGCCGCCGCTCGTTACTTTCCAAGGGGTACGACCATGCTCCCACATTGCAGCATACAAAATGCTTGTGTTATTCATATCCATGGATAATTCAGCACAACCTGTTTTGTCATCTACAAATAAAACTTTATTCCAAGTGGTACCACCATCTGTTGATTTATAAATACCGCGATCATTTGAACTGCTATATAAGGAACCCTGTGCTGCAACAAAAACAATATTTGGATTTTTAGGATCAACCACTACACGTGCAATATGATGTGTTGCATCTAATCCAAGTTTTTTCCAAGTTTTTCCAGCATCTGTACTTTTATACATGCCATCTCCATGATGCGTCATCACGCCTCTTACTGCGTGTTCTCCCATACCCACATAAACTATATTAGGATCGCTTTCTGCAACAGCAATACCACCCACAGTTGCTGTTTTAAAAAATCCGTCAGAAATATTATTCCAACTAAGTCCCATGTCCTCGGTTTTCCAAAGTCCACCACCAGTGGTGCCCATATAATATACCATGGGATTACTAGTAACACCCACTGCGGTATTGGATCTGCCGCCTCTAAAAGGTCCAATGCTTCTCCATTTTACTTGTTTGAATGTTTTATTCAATTCAGCAGTATCTGAATTGCTTTGCGCATTCGCTATCGTAGCGAACAATAATAAAAAAAAACTAGGGATGAATAACTTTATCATAATAGGAATTTTAGAAAATTAGATAAGAAAACCGAATAGTAATATTACGATTTTTACTGCCTCAAATATAAAAAAAGGCGCTATTTTTAAAAATAGCGCCTTTTACAAAGGATCTTATTTAACACCTCGGTGGAAGGAGGATATGCTCGTTTACCTTTATGCAAATACCCTTAACATAGTACCTGTTAAACTAGTTTGGTATTTTTTTAAAGCAGAGGTTGCAGGACCAGTTGTAACTGCCCCAGTAGTAGCAAAGACAGAACCATGAGCAGCACAATAAAATCTATTATTGTTTGCCTCAAATACGATGCTTGCTTGTTGATGTGTGCATACTGAACTCACGGCAATTATTTCACCGGAGGTTGTTTTAACAATAATAATTTTTGTAGTAGGGTCAACGTAAAATCCGCCATTTGTTTTTAAAACGTCAAAAGGCGATTTGCTAATATCAATAGTAAAATCAACGGTGCTTGTATTATTCCCACCACCACCACCAGTACCTGTACCACCACCTGTATTAGTATTAGTGCTTGGTCCATCTGACTTGGAGCAGCTTTGCATGCATCCAAAAATTAGTATTGCTGCACCGCTTAAACCAACCTGTTCAATAAAATCTTTTCTTTCCATATTTTAAATGTTTGATGTTTATTATTGTATACGCTACCTGTAACTAAATTTAAGTAATAATTTAATCTGAATAATATTTTGTGGAAACTTATTAGTATTTAATTGGCGTAAAATCAAACGGCAGCAAATACCCAATTTTTTCAGACCAGCCCCAATACCCTGATAATAGTAAACTGGTGGGCTCATAGTAGGTGCCATTTGAATATACTAATAGCGGCTGTTTGTTTATTAAGGTAATTTCCGACACAATACCTTGACTATTGGTATTATAAGACCTGCTATAATAGGCAGGTGCAACTTTTTTGGTATAAGTTACTTGTAAAAAATTTTTAAAAAATAAAGCTGCAGTGTTTTCATTTTCGCCATAAGCAACGCTATCCGCACTTAATAAACCACTGGTGAATTCAAAGCTTACCTTATGAGAATTATCGTATTTGGTATTACCATCAATGATTATCGGCTTGCCTCCAATATTTATGGTTTTAACCATCTGCCGAATTTCAAAATTATTTTCACGCAATTTATTGGTATAAAGACTTCTCATAAAGTGCATTACAGATCCTTCATATATTTCCATCCTTTTTTTCAACACTTTTTTAGTTTCACTATTTTTTAAATCTTCAAACAAGGGGTATCCTTGAAAAAATATGAGTCCATTAATAAAGTCATATCTAAATTCACTTAAGTCATAATGTAATAAATAACCTAATTTTTTATTCTCAACGAGAATGGTTTCGTTGGAAAAGGCAATCAATACACTGTCTAATTTTTTAAATTGAAAATGAATAACCTCAGGATTTAAAATTTTAC
Source organism: Bacteroidota bacterium (assembly GCA_041162035.1). GTDB lineage: Bacteria > Bacteroidota > Bacteroidia > Chitinophagales > Chitinophagaceae > Sediminibacterium. The sequence continues at coordinate 235 of JBEATG010000049.1, read as the reverse complement.
AATCCGCACTCAAAGGGTAGCTCCCAATAAACTGATTTAAAAACTGTTTGCCCCAAACCTTCCAACCATCTTTAATATAGGTTCTTAATACTACTTCGGGTAAATCATTTGATTTTGAAGATAAAGCAACATTTAAAAAGCCCACAGGTTGACTGGTATTTACTGGCACCATTTTTATGGTATAGCCCATAATTGAAAAAACCAATTCAAATTGCCCCTGTGATCTTGTGGTAAG